>NZ_KI912154.1:222440-385145 GCF_000517105.1 Fischerella sp. PCC 9605
GTGGAAGTGCAGTAATGTATGAAGCTGAGGAGTACTAATAGACCGAGGGCTTGACCTCTACAAACTTTGGTGAATTTCGCTTTCTCTGTGCAGTCTTCAGGGTTTTGTTGATGGTTGATGGTTGTTAGTTGTTTGCAGTTTTTTACAACCAACCACCAACAACCAACAAACACCAAAAAGTTTTCCTGGTGTCAATGGCGCGGTGGAACCACTCTGAACCCATCCCGAACTCAGTTGTGAAACGCTGCTGCGGCGACGATAGTTGTCGGGTTGCCGACCGCCAAAATAGCTCGATGCCAGGACTTAATCATAAAAAAGCCTCTCTGTAATTACCAGAGGGGCTTTTTGAATTATGGTTATAGAAATGTCTATATTTATTCTTTGAGTATTTTCTTTTGGAAATATATACAGATGAGAAATATTGCTATTAAATTTGGAATAAGTTCTGCTTCTATACTTATGGCTTTAAATGTTTTAGATTATTTATACGAAGAAGAAAAACATGATTATCAAAGGTCAGACTATCCTAAGCTTAGAAAAGATTTTATCAAATATGCAAAAGAAAAACCTTTTTCTAATGAATTTAGAGAAACTCAAAAAAGTCTTGAAAAATTACGTATTAGATTTTATGCAAGATTAATTTCATGTCTCTCTACTATCAGACAGTTAGAAGAAAATCTCGAAGATATTTTTAAGAAATTTACACAATACGATGAGAGTAAACAAAATAAAAAAGATTGTATAGTTCAGGCAATCAAAGAAAGGAAAGAAGAGATTAAAAGATATTATGTGTGGAGAGATAAAGTATTTTCTCACTTAGAAACGAATGGTTCAAAAGATTTAAAAGAAGAGATTAGGTTTTTATATGGCGGTTACATCATTGATATTAGCAAGGAAGAATGTTTGTCTCTTAAACCTAATCCTGAACTATTAATTTTTTCAGAATTAGATATTATTACTCAACATGAAAAATTACTGCAACATTATGATAATTGGGAAACATTGTTTAATGCTTACTCTACCAGCTAATTTACTATATTCAACGAGCTGGTAGCGATTGCGTGGAAGGAAGCTAAACCCAAAGTCAAGTCTAATGGTAAACTTTGGATTTCGTTCCTCAAAACAAACTTTGCTTAAAATGATGTAAGCATGATGCAGAAATTTGGGAACACTAAGTAAAACAAAGCTTTGAAAGATTCCCATTGCTAGCTATGACTTTCTACTATAACCCTAAAACGAAGCAACTTGAACCAGATTCAGATTTAGTTGATTTTGCAGCAATAGCACCTGCTATTATTCCTTTTAGCCCTATGGGATTAGTCTATGTAATGCTCAAACAATTCTTTCAGCCTGGAAGTCTTGGAAAAGACGATGCGAAAAACATAGAAACCATTATTAAAGCTGGTAAGGATAACGGTGTAGATGAAATGGAGATAGAACTAGATCGTGAAGTTATGCAAGGTTTAGATATAAATGCATTTCAAGAGGTAGAGGGAATCAACGTAACACTAGGTCAGAAAGGTAAAAGTCGTTATCGACTCAAGGTAAAGTATAAGAATTAATTCAAGCCAGAACCGATTTTGGCAAATCTATACCAAAACAAACATCTACGGCTAAGTTTTACTATGTAATCACTCGATTGCAGAGAACAAAGACAGGTCAGCTTTACAGTAATTTAGGCTTGGCTCTTAGAGACATAGGGCATCACTGGTACGCTAATACGCTCTATGTCTGGAGCTGGGACAATGATTGCGTATATCAATTGGTTGAATTTGGAAAGACTTGGATCGCAGATGAGGTACAAGTAAAGGATCGCGATCATGCTTCTGTATTTATTGGGTATGGTGGTTCCGAAAAGCCTCCTCCGGTGGTAATTTACTAGTGGGACTAATACTACTAATGCAAGCGATCGCATTAGCATTACTGCCACAATTGCGCGATCGCCCTCAATTAACAAATGGATACCTAAAGATACAACTTTAGCTTACTCCCAGCCTCAAAAGTATCTCCGCTTGCATCTGTGCATTTATACGCTGCAATGCGCGATTGACTGCACCCAAAATTGCAAGCAGCGAGGCTGTAACGATATTAGAGTGAATACCGACTCCGTATAACAAACCTGGAATAAAATCAGCTGCAATCTCTATGTAGGCGATCGCATTTGCGTTACTACCACCATTGCGCGATCGCTCTTCGTAATGGTGAATTCGCACACCCAAACCGAGAGCATTGACAAAAGCATCAATAGGCCCATTGCCTTGACCGTGAACTGTGATAATTTTCTCATGCAGTTGCAATTTTACTGAAATGTTTTGCACTCCACTGTAATCATCAGTTTCAGATAAGTGATGAGTCATGTACTTCAGCGGCGCACATGCGTGTAAATACTCTTGCTCAAACAACTGCCAAAGATCGCGAGAGGACATTTCTCTCCCAGAAGCATCCATTTGTGTTTGTACTGCTTGGCTAAACTCAATCTGCAAGCGTCGAGGCAAGACTAAATCATAGTCCCGTTCCAGCAAGAAAGCAATGCCCCCTTTCCCAGACTGACTGTTCACTCGTACCACAGATTCATATGTGCGTCCGACATCTGCTGGATCGAGTGGCAAGTATGGAACTTCCCAGAAGGCATCTGGTTTTTGTACGGCAAAGCCTTTCTTAATCGCGTCTTGATGGGAACCCGAAAAAGCTGTGAACACTAAGTCACCGACATAGGGATGACGGGGATGAATGGGTAGTTGCGTACTATCTTCAATAATTCTCGCCACTTCGTTAATGTTGGAAAAATCCAAACCAGGATGGATGCCTTGGGTATAGAGATTCAAAGCCAGCGTGACTAAATCGACATTACCAGTGCGTTCGCCATTGCCAAACAAACAACCCTCAACCCTCTCTGCGCCTGCCATTTGGGCTAGTTCTGCTGCTGCTACTGCACAACCGCGATCGTTGTGCGGATGCACGCTAATAATGACGCTATCTCTCCGTTGTAAGTTGCGGTGCATCCACTCTACTTGATCGGCAAATGTATTCGGTGTCGCCACCTCTACAGTTGCAGGCAGATTGATGATAGCTTTGTGCTGCGGTGTGGGTTGCCAGATATCCAAAACTGCATCGCAAATTTCTTTGGCGAAGTCGAGTTCTGTTGCTGTAAAGGTTTCGGGCGAATACTGGAATTGCCAATTTGTCTCTGGGTGTTCTGCTGCCAATTCAGTAAATAGTTTGGCTGCGGAAACTGCCAGATTGATTGTTCCCAGACGATCTAAGCCAAAAACGGTGCGACGAAATACAGGAGAAGTTGCATTGTACAAATGCACGATCGCACTTTTTGCTCCTCTTAAAGCTGCAAAGGTACGACGAATCAAGTCTTCTCTAGCTTGTGTCAAAACTTGAATCGTGACATCATCAGGGATTAATTCCTGCTCAATCAAGGATCGAACAAAATCAAAGTCGGTTTGCGAAGCGGATGGAAAAGCGACTTCAATTTCCTTGAAACCAATGCTTACTAAAAGATTAAACAGGCGTAACTTACGCTCTACATTCATCGGTTCAATTAACGCCTGGTTCCCATCTCGTAAATCCGTACTCAACCAAATGGGAGGATGAGTAATTATTTTATTTGTCCAAGTGCGATCGCTCAAATTAATTGGTGCAAATGGGCGATATTTTGTTGCAGGATTCTTTAACACGTTCGTTTCTTCCTTTGTTGTTGATCGTTGTTATGAGGCGTTGTGGCACAAGGTATTACAGAAAAAATTGGGCTGTCAGGTTGCCACATTGTCCAAACCTGAGAACCCACAGGTAGTCGTAGTAATGTCTCCAGCAGCAGATGTAGTTGCATAAAAATCTCCAACAAGTATTGTTTCAATATGTATTATTAGTGGTATGAGCAAAGGTTGAAATGACAAAGAACTTTTCACGTCAAGCACTTTGCCGCATTCCAAAATCTTTGCATCTGTCCAAACTCTTAAATTAGTATCATTGGCGATTAACCATTATTTGTTTAATCTACCAATAGCGATTCCTCAAAAGAATCAGGTGCTGATTTCAATCAACAAAAAATCTATTTAGCTCATGTAAAATCTATTTGCGCCCAAGGCGCAGTAGCAGCCCCAGCCCTAGTAGAAGGCTAGAAAATAGTTGTAGAGATAGCTGCTTTACGAGCATAGTTTTACAAACCAATTCTTAAGGATAATTGTAACTCTATAAAATTTATAGGTCAATAGGTAAAGTCTAAAAATCTTTGAGGAAATCAATCATAAATAAATTCAGACATTGATCCTATTACAAATAATTTAGTCAAGTTAAAGTCAAATTTCTTCGTGAAAAAAATTATTACTTTTGGGCAATGCTAATTTCTTTCCCTGATAAAATCCCACCAAAGGAAGTAATAATTTTCACTCTTAAATAACATAAAACCCTATTTATCAGAACTTGGCGGACAAAATTCTGGAGAATTAGCAATTACAATGCAACCTTTAAGACCGCAACTTTGGTTTCTACTACCCTGGTTGGTTCTCAGTATTTTCAGTCATCCCCAAATTGCCCAAGCATCTGGGTTTGCCTTATCTGAACAAAGTGTCAAAGGTTTAGGTAACGCTTTTTCTGGAGGAGCTACAGTAGAAGATGCCAGCGCTATTTTTTTCAATCCAGCGGCATTAACCCAATTGTCTGGTAACTCAGTTCAAGGTGCTGCTTTCTATCTCTCGCCCACAGTTCGGTTTGAGAACCAGGGATCGTCACTAATTAACGGTACTCCGTTGCGCGGGGGTGAGGGGGGAGAAGCTGGTGTAAACGCGGTAGTTCCCAACCTTTACACCGCTTGGAGTCTTTCTCGAAGCATCAAACTTGGTCTGGGTGTGAATGTACCATTCGCTCTGACAACGGAGTATCAATCGGACTGGGTGGGGCGTTATCAAGCAGTCAAATCCAAGCTCACAACGATTAACATTAATCCAGCAGTCGCTGCAAAACTAAACGAGCAGCTTTCTGTTGGTGCTGGCGTAAATCTTCAATATGCCAATGCAGAACTTTCCAATGCCATTGATTTGGGATTGATTGGTAGTAGTTTCGGATTGCGATCGCTACCCCAATCTGCCGATGGTTTTGTAGAGGTGACAGGTGACGATTGGAGTTGGGGCTATAACTTAGGAATTCTCTACACTCCCAGCAAAAATACTCGTATTGGACTGGCGTACCGTTCTGCCATTACCCACCAACTCAAAGGCAATGCAGATTTTTCGGTTCCCACAGTTGCTGCACCTATTACTCAGCACGGGTTATTCACAGATACAGATGCCAAAGCGGAACTGAAACTGCCTGACAATCTTTCCTTGAGCGTCTACCAAAAGGTATCTCCTCAAGTTGCCATTACAGGGGATGTAACTTGGACAAACTGGAGCCGTTTTGACGAGCTGCGAATTGAGTTTGATAACCCAGATCAACCTGATAAAGTGCAACCTCAAAATTGGCAAGATACAGTGCGTTTGGGTTTAGGGGTTAACTATCAAGTGAATAATGCCCTCACTTTACGAGCAGGGGTTGCTTACGACCTTACCCCAGTGAAAGACGAATACCGCACCGCCCGTATTCCAGATAGCGATCGCACTTGGGTAGCGGTGGGCGCTAGTTGGCGGCCTTCTGATTCGCTCAGTTTAGATGTGGGTTACGCTCATTTATTTCTTGGTGATGCCCCTATTGAACAGGTGAGTACAACTGAAGGGATTCTCAAAGGTGAGTATGACAATCAGGTGGATATTGTGGGAGTGCAGTTAAACTGGAGCTTCTGAAAACTAGACGCACCTAAAGCGGAGAACTCCCCCGAATCAGGTGCATCTTGTGTTTTTTCTAATTCCCTAAGTCTCTGTATTTTCCGATTACGGAGCGAGAGCATTACCGCGAATTAAGCTACCAATTGTCTTGGCAGTAATTTTGAGCTGGGTGATGGGATTAGCTGGCACAACTGTTTTATACAGGTAGCTATCAAAAGTCAGCCGCTGTACATCAAGGTCAGCACACATTTCCACAAATGCTTCACGGGTAGCATCGGAACGGTAAAAGACGGTTTGTAGGAGGTCTAGCACCTTGTAGGTGAGTCCGTATTTCTTATCCCAGCGCTTCAGGTAAACCTTGAGGTCAGCTTCCGTGGGGATGCGAGTACCGCCGTTGGACATTTCCACAATAGTTTCGGCACACATCCGCCCGGACTTGGCAGCAAAGTAAATGCCTTCGCCAGAGGACTTGGTAACATAGCCCGCAGCATCTCCAACCAAAGCCACACGACCGACAACGCGACGGGGACGGGGATGTTCGGGAATGGGGTGTGCTTCGACTTTGATGATTTGACCGCCTATCAGCTTGCGGGCAGCACGGGCGCGGATACCAGCTTGCAATTGTTTGATGCTGGCTTTGTTAACGTGCATCGTGCCGGTGCCAACAGCTACGTGGTCGTATTTGGGGAAAACCCAAGCGTAGAAATCGGTAGAAACGTCGTCACCGACGTACATTTCCGCTAGGTCGTTGTAATAGACCATTTGCTCTTGGGGTAGGCGAATGCGCTCTTGAAAAGCGATCGCATAATTGTAATCCCCAGCATCAATTTCCTTGGCAATACGGGAATTGGCCCCATCCGCCCCGATAATTAAATCAACTTTCAGGGTTTTGGTAATGCCCTGAGCACCACCTTCTGTATGGTCTACGTAATGGATGGTATAAGGGTCAGTGTTGTTTGTGGGAATATCAAGTTTATGAACGGTGGCATTTATTAAATGTGCGCCTAATTTTGCCGCGCGATTCCGCAGATAACCATCTAGCACCTCGCGACGACACATTCCTATATATTCTTCTTCTTTTTCAAGATTGATATCAACCTCACGATTGGAGGGTGAAATCATTTTCATCTTCCGCACTTGGCGATCGATGATATCCTTGGGCAGGTCAAATTCACTGACCATGCACAGGGGAATTGCACCGCCACATGGCTTGGCATTGTCTAGCTTGCGCTCAAACAGGTAGGTTTCAATCCCAGCTTTCGCCAAAGTCTCTGCGGCAGATGAGCCAGCTGGGCCTGACCCAATAACAGCAACCCGTAGTGTCAAAGGTCTACTCCCAATCTTCACATTTACCGAAAGCATCGTATCACGGAGTTTTAGCGGATTTATCTGTCACTCTCAGGATTTCACGGAATTGCAATATTCCTTAATGTTTCGCAAAGTAGGGGATCGGGGATTGGGGGAGGAGTGTTTAAAAAAATAACCACTGACGCGATTAATCGCGTCTCTACATAACTACTAAACACTAACTACAACAACAGAGTATTAAAACTTTTATACCCAAGAGTATGCTGCTTATGGTATATATAATATACGAAAAACCCATCAAAAAGCCGTAGATTATTTGCAGAGGTTCCTACCAGTGGGCATAGTAGTTGAAAACGTATCCAAACAGTTTGGCAGTTTCAAAGCGGTTGATCGGGTGAGTCTGGAGATTGAAAGTGGCTCGCTTGTGGCTTTGTTAGGACCATCAGGTTCAG
This sequence comes from Fischerella sp. PCC 9605, assembly GCF_000517105.1. Taxonomy (GTDB): domain Bacteria; phylum Cyanobacteriota; class Cyanobacteriia; order Cyanobacteriales; family Nostocaceae; genus PCC9605. Next base: position 229,969 of record NZ_KI912154.1, read on the forward strand.
GAAAGTCTACTCTGTTGCGGTTAATTGCTGGCTTGGAAATGCCAGATAGCGGCAAAATTTTGCTGACTGGCAAGGATGCTACCTATCAAAGCGTGCAAGAACGGAATATTGGGTTTGTATTTCAGCACTATGCTTTATTTAAGCACATGACAGTGCGGCAAAATATTGCTTTTGGTTTGGAGATTCGCAAGGTTCCAAAAGCAAAAATCAAGATGCGGGTAGAACAATTGCTGGAATTGGTGCAACTGAGTGGGCTGGGCGATCGCTACCCATCACAATTATCCGGCGGTCAACGGCAAAGGGTAGCCTTAGCAAGGGCATTGGCAGCAGAACCCAAGGTATTATTGCTAGATGAACCCTTCGGTGCGCTGGATGCCAAAGTTCGTAAAGACCTACGCGCTTGGTTGCGGCGGCTGCATGATGAAGTGCATGTTACCACTGTTTTTGTTACTCACGATCAAGAAGAAGCGATGGAAGTCTCAGATGAAATCGTGGTGATGAATAAAGGACGTGTGGAACAGGTGGGGACACCTGCGGAAATTTACGATCATCCCGCCACAGCATTTGTGATGAGTTTTATCGGGCCTGTGAACGTGTTACCTAGTACTTCGCGAATTTTCCAAGGTAACGGGTTCGATTCGGCACACCCAGAAATGTTCTTGCGTCCGCAAGATGTAATTATAGAAACCTCCCCCAATGGCACTACCGTACCTGCAAGGGTGAGTCGATTGATACATTTAGGCTGGGAAATTCAAGCGGAATTGTCTTTAGATGATGGGCAAGTAGTGACAGCACACTTAACACGCGATCGCTTTGATCAATTGAAGTTGGAACCGCAGCAAAAGGTGTATGTAAAACCGAAGGATGCTAAGTCTTTTCCGCTGTATTATTCAATTTAAAAATAAGCAAACAAGTTGAAAGCCAATATTCACCCCAATAAACAGGGGTATTTTTGGTTGTTGCCAATCAAGTTAGCTCAAATTCTGAACTAGTATGTCACGGCAAAGAGTAGCAATTTGAAACGCAGAGGGGCGTAGAGTCTTGGTGCAAAAATTTCGCTATGAACTTATTTAATGTTGTACTAAGTATGTGAACAAGTCTTAGGAAGTAGTTTTTGCCCACTAACTACTAACTACTAACCACTAACCACCTTAGCTATGACTTCACGTGATGCACCTCAATCACCGTATGCACGTTACCACGTGGTGCAAAATCCGCTTTAACAGTTATTTCCAAAGGATCGCAAGCGGCGACAAAATCATCCAAAATTTGATTAGCTGATTCTTCGTGGGAAATATAGCGATCGCGGTAACTGTTAATGTAAAGCTTTAGCGCCTTTAATTCCACTACCAGTTGATCGGGTATGTAGGTAATGTGAATTGTGGCAAAGTCAGGATAGCCAGAAAATGGGCATTTACAGGTAAATTCCGGCAATGATATGTCAATTTTATAGCGACGTCCCACACGCGGATTGGGAAATGTAATTAGTTTTCCTTCCGCAATATTGCGTTCGCCATACTTCATTTCTTGACTTGGCTGAGATACAGTTTCAGGTGAGGAATTGCTCATGGACAAATTCAAAATTAGTCAATGGTCATTGGTCATTGGTCATTGGTCATTAGAATTTAAACTTTTGACTTTTGAATGCGTGACTTTTGACTTATAAATCTTCTGCTTCCCAATCTGGTAATTCATCTGCTTCCCAGTCTGGGCAATTTTCACCCTCCCATCCGTAGGGGTGCATACCGCAGACTAATAAATTACCACCATAAACTTGACCGTGGTAATGACAACAACCTATACAAGCGGGATTTTGTTCTACCGAGGGTTCAACTGGGTAAGGAAAAGCCGGATCTAAATCATCTCCTACCACATCTTCTAGTTCCCAGTAAATTTGCTCAGCTAAATCTTGCAAATACTGGTCAACCTCAGTAGCAATTGTATTTTGCAATTGCTCGGTTATTTCTTCCGTGACTTCAAAAAAAGTATCTACCATTTCACTCATCCCTTGGAAAAAGTGTTCTACTTCATCAGCCACTGTTTGTACCATTTCCCAAATTTCTTTTTGCCAATTTTCCATAAAACTAACGCCTTACTGGCTATGTAAATAGAGGACACTGGTGTATCTGCCAGAAATTGCCTGTTGTTTTGGATTTCCTGAGAGTAGACGTTTTTCCGGAGGGTGGGTACGTAAGCATTGCGTAGACACCCTTTCAGCAACTTCTCTTTGGGTATTATTGTCTTGTCGCAACCAAATGCCCGTAGATGTTCAGTACTACTTAGCACCGAAGCACTGAAGCACACCCTGAGGAACAGGTTTTAACTAAAATTTTAAGCCATAGAGTAATGGGTTGATATCAGTATTGCACTACTAATCTCAACCCATCACAAATTGCCAATTATTTGTCGCGTTGCAGGCGCTTTAACTCGTCTTGCAGTTCTAGAACTTGCTGGCGCAACTGATCTACATCTTCATCGGTTTGAGCAACTTTCGCTGTTGGCTGCTCATCATCTTCGATGATTTCAATGCGACGCGGTTCAGAGGGAGGGGTTGTTTCAACCGTTGGATCGGATGTTGATTGCTGTTGAGCTTGCTTCATCATATCTTCAACAAAACGGCGGGCTTCCTCTGTTGTCATTTCACCCCGTGCCACCATTTCGTCTGCCAGCTTTTGGACTTGCGATCGCACTTCGGATAATGTTCCGCCCGCTCTCTCGCTCGCGTAAGAAGCTAATCCAACACCGAGGTAAAAAGCTTTTTTAACAATATCTCCAAAACCAGGCATTACTGCTTTTACGCTCCTAAAAATAGGGCGACCCGGAGACTACGCCTACTGTAAGCATCCCGTGTTGCTGCTACCTTCCGGTCCTGACAAGATTTGGGCGTTACAGTCGCATAGATCCAGGTCTAGAAATAGCATAGCATTAAATTTCTATAGTGTGTGTTATTCGACTACAATTCGCCATTCATATAATTTGTAGTTGACACAGTCGTTTTTGACCAGTGGGTCATTGGCTGCGATCGCCTGTGCTTCTTCCATTGATGCGGCTTCAAATACCATCATGCCGCCTTCCATCTGTGCCCAGTAGCCAGTTCTAGCTTTGTGTCCTTTGGCAATCAAATCTCGTACGTAAGCTTTATGGGCACTTACGTGTAGGTCAAAGGTAGATTTATCAACTTTGCCTTCTTCAATCTTCACAAAAGTGGGCATTTGCTTGCATCCAATCAAAAACTTATGTTGTAATATTTTCGGAGCGATCATCTGCTTTATAAACTACCCTTGCAAAAATCACAAAATCTTTTTTTCATTGCCCTACTGCCACCACAAGAAATTCAGGACTACGCCAACCAAATTAAGCAGTATTTTGCTGACCAGTACGCCAGTCGGCACGCTCAAAAATCTCCACCTCATATTACCCTACAACCACCCTTTGAGTGGCTAGACGAAAATGTACCAGCATTAGAAGCGTGTTTGCAAGAATTTGCTAGTAGGCAAAAGGCAGTGCCAATTACCCTCAGCGGTTATGGTGCTTTTGTTCCCCGCGTCATATACATTAATGTGGTCAGAAATCCAGAACTGTTAGCTTTGCAAGCTGCTTTAATGACACACTTGCAACGCGAACTCGCAATAGTAGACAAAGTCTCTCAAACTCGCCCCTTTGCTCCCCACATGACGGTGGCGTTTAAAGACTTAACACGGCAGAACTTTAAAGCTGCTTGGCCAGAATTTCAACAGCGCGAACTGTATTTTGAGTTTACAGCGGACAAATTAACGTTACTACGACACGACGGCAGGCGATGGAATATCAAAGCTGAATTTTCCTTCCTGTCTTCCTAAAATGCGATGAGAGGTGACTGTGGCACGTAAACGCTTAATTATCGAAATGGGCATGGGTATCGACCAGCACGGACAAGATCCGACAGTAGCAGCAGCGAGGGCAGTCAGAAATGCTATTGCTAACAACGCCTTGCCTGGTGTGTGGGAAGTTGCTGATTTGAGTGACCCCAATGACATGATTGTGGAAGTACAGGTTGCAGTACCGTACCCACAGCAAGTGCGGGAAGAGGAAGTACTAGCTGTACTGCCCTTTGGTCATAAATCTCTAACTGTTGAGTCTGGGGGAATGGTTGTACAAGGTAGAGCAATTCCCGAACTCAACGACAAAAATGACGAAATGTTGATAGCTGTCGCTGCCGTTACAGTTCTAGTTGACAATGAGTGACTGGAGCAGCAAATGGAATATTTATGAATACGGATAACATCACAGCACAGCTACAAAATTGGGATAATTTTTGTCGATATCATGCTAACAGCGACTGGAACGGGACTTGGACAAGATATTCTGCCCAACGAAAGATAATCGAGAGTTTTAATTGTATTAGAAGTTTCCAAATTAGCACAGATGGTAGTGAGATTTATCACCAAAATCACTATACATACGCTGATGGCAGAAAGGAGACAAAAACCTTTGGGCCTTATCAAAAACCTGTTACCAGATGCTTGTTTTTAGATAACAGTTTTTCTTGGGGTTCTACAAAGATAGAATCTGATTCAAATTTTGGTTTTGAGACAGGTTTTAGATACGAAGATCGGCGTACCAGTGTTGTCATTATGTATGATAAGGCTGGCAGTTTAGAAATGATTTTAGTTATTGTCGAAAGTTTAAATACCTTTCCAGAAAAACCAAATTCTCCATTTGTAAAAGAGTTCAGTAGAAATGGTCGAGGAACAGCTAAAACCATCACATCTGATTGGCTCGTGTCGTCTCCAATCGATGTTTCGTGGAATCGGTTAGAAAATTTAGGTGATGATTATCAGACTTTATATTTCTCCGATGGTATTTCCATTACTTCTCCGCAACAAATAGCAAGTAGACAAGATTTTCTAGCGGCGGTGGATTGGCAGATAAATCCTAATTTATTGCAACGCGGTATTCGCAATTATGACAGTTCTGGTTTTATCGGCTTCACCCTACAAACATTTATTTTTGATACCTAAAAACTTGCTGGTGATGATTTAGCAAATTGATAACAAGTTAAAATTTTGACTAAATCATCTAGGAGACTAATGCCATGTCAAAGCAAGCAATTGAAACTGTGATTGCTGCCTACTTTGCTAATATTGCAGCGATGAATCCTGAAGGTTGGCTCGAAAATTTTGCCGAGGATGCTGTTAGTCACGATCCAGTTGGAGAACCACCGACAAAAGTCCATGAGAATTTTCGTGCATTTATCAGCCAGTTAAAAGCAGTTTTTGAGAAATTAGAACCAACAACAGACCATATATTTGTTGCAGGCAATGAAGCAGCAGTAAAGTGGACTATGCGGGGAATCAGCAAAAGTGATAAGTCGGTGACATTTGAGGGAATAACAGTTTTTGAGATTAACGATTCTGGCAAAATTCAAACGACTCGCGCTTACTGGAATCCTGCTGCGATGGTGGCACAACTGCGTTCTTAGAGGGAGGCGATCGCTCAGATTTGCTGCTATGCGCTAAACTAGAGGCATCGGGGTGGAGATCTCTGAGAGTAAGTCCCACAGATTAATTAACCTTCACCACGATCGTAACAATGTCTCGCGAAAATAACGAAGCAGCACAAATTCAGGAAATTAACAAACTCAAACCAGTACACTTTGCCGATTTGATTAGAACTGCACAGTTAGTTTTTGATCCTGCGAGAGGAGTGTCTGGAATTCATAGGGAAGTTGATTGGCAAGAATTCGGTATTCCTGATGATGTGGCAGAAAATCTCAAAGCCCTTGGTCAGGAGTATCGATATGCATCTCCCCATATCTCTGTGGAAATCATTTGGAGTAAATTAACTCCAGAAGCTCGTATTTGGTTCCTTGAAAATAAAGAAAATTTATGGCAATTTGAGGAATTTTTCCCTGCTCTTGATGAAGACTAAAAAATTGGATGTGAGAAATTAGTCACAAGAGCTACTAAATTCAATTAGTTTTACCGTTATTGAGAAACGGTAAGATTGTGCTTCATCCCTAGAAAAGGGCGAACGATGGGATTCGAACCCACGGATGGAGGAACCACAATCCTCTGCCTTAACCACTTGGCTACGCTCGCCATTGTGTTTCTGATTATAGCACTTTATTGGCGAATTGATCTAGAGTTTTTTTTCAAGGAACGGACTAAGATAATCTGGAGTCTAAAGACCAGAGCAAATGACTGTTTGGAAAATGAAAGTCTCAAATATTATGGCATGTGTGGGAGTTGTAGGACTAGCCGCTTTGGGAGTGGCAATGGCACATACGAATCCCAGTCAGGTTGAATATGAAGAGTATGCAGTGCAACAGCTGACAGGATATCTCAAAACGAATGTTTGCAAAAAAACCCCAAAATTCTTAGAAAACGTCATACAGTTCAATTGCAAGCAAGTAGTAGTTTCAACTCAACCGCAAATGCGGGAACTAATTACAGAAAGTACCGAACGCCAAAATTTTATACTTTTTAGTATCTACCGTACAGATTTAAAACTTAGCTCTTTACTACCTGCTCTGGATTCTGTTTTGCCTTCCACACCCGGTTATAAATTTGAGACAGTGGGAGCTTTTGACCAGTTCTATACTTACAAAGCTGAACAGCGTTAAGGGAAACATCGGGCGATCGCGTTCTTGGTCGAGTCATCAAGCATTTGAATTAGTGGTTCTCAAGAATAGCAATACTGAGCGTGCTTTAGGTGAACATCTTATCAACTATGACATAAGTGTATAGATTCTTATTTTAAAAGAATATCTGCAAAAATAAAATAAAGCTTTAGTTAGAAATAATTAAACAGCAATTCTTTCTTTGGGAGAAGGTGAAGATTTGCTGTGATGTTTAGCATTTTTAGATAGGTCGTCATAAGTAAACATATTTTGTTCTGACTGTCTGTAGTTATTAGGGGAGCCAGTGTGCCCTTGGAGATTACCTCCGCTGTAGCATATGGCACGCGTTTTTTTTGCGAAATCAATATCTTTTGACAGAAGCAAGAGCCTGAAGCTTAGTAGTTAAAACCCAAAAAATAACTACTTTACAGGCAGAATTATTGTACGACAATTTTTCAGTTTGTGAGTCATTGTGTTTCTACAAATGACTTATTAACTGAGGGAATAAAACGCTTAAAGAGAGGGAGCTAGCCGATGTTCTTTCATAAAAAAGAAACAATTCATGTTGTTAACGTTAATGAAGCCAATCCACGTTTTGCTCAACTTCTTTTAGAGCAGTTTGGTGGTGCTACAGGTGAATTAACAGCAGCTTTACAGTATTGGACTCAGTCTTTTCACTGCGAACATGCTGGTATTCGGGACATGCTCCAAGATATTGCTATTGAAGAGTTTGGTCATTTAGAAATGGTGGGTAAGCTCATTGAAGCGCATACCAAAAATGTTGACCAAACCGAAGCTTATAAAAGCACTTTGTTTGCTGTGCGTGGTATGGGACCACACTTGTTAGATAGTCAAGGTAATGCTTGGACTGCTAATTATGTTAATGAGGGTGGTGATATCGTGCGCGATTTAAGAGCTGACATTGGTGCTGAAGCTGGTGCACGTCAAACTTACGAAGAATTAATTAAACTAGCTCCAGATGAAGGTACTAAACAAACGCTTGTTCATCTTCTGACTAGAGAAATATCTCATACCCACATGTTCATGAAGGCACTGGATTCTTTGGGTAAGTTAACCGATCCGTTGTTTGGTAATATCCAACCAGATAGTACTGTGGATATTTACTACAACTTATCTAGTGATGGTAAGGATGAACGCGGCCCTTGGAATTCAGAACCTACTTTCCGTTACATTGCCGATCCGTTAGCCGAAAAACAGTCTTAATTCAGAGTTAGTTGTTGTTTGTTGTTTGTTGATGGAACAACCAACTATCAACAAACAACAACCAACAAATAAAAGTTAATTTTAAGATTTGCTAAAATAACACGAGTAGAAGTTTTGAGTTGCACTTTTGCCAATGCCATCTGCATATCTGCTGATATCCCACGGAAGTCGAGATCCGCGCCCGGAAATTGCTATGCAGCAGTTGGCAAGACTAGTATCGGAACAAGCACAAACTAATTTGGCTGAGATTGCCGCAATTGGTGGTGTTGCTTCTGTAGCTAGGTGTGAAACTTTAGTAGGTACAGCATATTTAGAATTGAGTCCAGAACCTTTACACGAGCAAATCATCAAATTTGCTAGGAATATAGCTCCTTTGCAGAAGCTTCGCCTCAAAATCGTGCCATTATTTCTGCTACCAGGAGTACATGTGATGGAAGATATTCCGACTGAGGTAGGGTTGGCAAGCCAAGTTCTTGGTCAAGATATCTTGATAGAGTTGCAACCATATTTAGGTTGTCACCCTGGTTTAGAACGCTTGTTAGCCAAGCAATTCGCGAGTGCAACAGCCACAGCGAGGATTCTTTTAGCGCATGGTAGTCGTCGTCCGGGTTCGCGACAGCCAGTGGAAGTAATGGCAAAGAATTTAGGCGCAGTGACTGCTTATTGGTCTGTACCTCCTAGTTTAGAAACGCAAGTTCAAGAGTTGATTATCGCTGGGTACAAGCAAATTGCAATTCTGCCATACTTTTTATTCGCGGGTGGAATAACTGATGCGATCGCTCAGACAACAGAAAAGCTACAATTACAGTTTCCGGAGGTGAATTTGCAACTGGCAGAGCCTTTGGGAGTAAGTGCAGAATTAGCTGAGCTGATTTGGGATTTAATAAAGTAATGAACCGCAGAGGCGCAGAGGAAGCAGAGGAAGAGGGGAAGAAAGTTTTGGGAAAGGTTTATTTGGTGGGTGCTGGGCCTGGAGATCCGGGGTTGATGACGCTCAAAGGTAAGGGGTTGTTGGAGTGTGCGGATGTCGTTATCTATGATGCTTTGGTCAGTCCGGCAATTTTAGCAATGATTAATCCCCAAGCCGAGAAAATTGATGCTGGTAAGCGGCGGGGGCGTCATTCGCTGATGCAGGAAGAAACAACGCAGTTAATGATTGAGAAAGCCCAGGATAATGCGATCGTTGTGCGCTTAAAGGGAGGCGATCCGTTTGTTTTTGGTCGCGGCGGCGAGGAGATGGAAGAATTGCTCAATGCGGGAGTACCTGTGGAAGTGGTACCCGGTATTACATCGGGAATAGCAGCACCAGCCTATGCAGGAATTCCTTTGACCCATCGGTTGTATAGTTCATCTGTTACATTTGTTACAGGGCATGAGGCAGCGGGTAAGTATCGACCGGCTGTAAATTGGAATGCGATCGCCCACGGTTCAGAGACGATTGTAATTTACATGGGGATTCACAATCTGCCTTATATTGTCGAAGAGTTGATAAAGGCGGGGTTGAGTGGAGAAACTCCCATTGCTTTGGTGCGTTGGGGTACGCGACCAGATCAGGAAGAATTAATTGGTGAGTTGGGGACGATTGTAGAGGAAGTGGAAAAGTCTGGATTTGGTGCGCCTGCGATCGTTGTGATTGGTGCAGTGGTGAATATGCATAAGATTTTATCTGGTTGTCGTCTGTTGTAGTTGCGACTGTAACCTCATCTACAGGTGAGCGATCGCGCTTTCTCGTAGTTCGGAAAATAAAATTAACAATGCCGTCCTGATTCTTGCTCGTTTAATAGGCGATATTTATTGCTGCGGATGATAATTGACTGCTAGCAATCCAATCCAGCAACTCGCTAGCACTCACAGCACTACCTGACCATTACCCAAAATTGTACAATTGCTAAAGCCAGCAGGCATGTAAATGTAGATATTTTAGTTGCAAACACTTCTGGCTTGATTTGGTTGTTAAAGTCAACTTTTTGATCAAAGTCGAGAGCAATATTCGTAGGCAAGCTATCAATTTTTCTTGTGAGTATCAATGTTTGCGATCGCCGCCATGCTAGTAATGCCAATCGAGCAATTTCTGTAACATCTGTATTGGAGACAGCAGTGTCTAAGTGTTGCCTAATTGACTGACAAAGTTGGATAAAATCTTTTAATTGGAGTATTTCGCCCAAACTACTTAACTGAGCCGCTATCATCTCAATTTCTGGTTTTAAATCAGATTTTTCGCCATCAGGCAATAAAGATTCTAGGCGTTGCAAATATTCTTCTACTTCTGTTTGAAATAGTAATGGTATTACATCTTGCAGCCCATTTGCTGGCATCACAACGGAGTCATCCAAATGCTTTTGTAGTTCCTCAAACATTGGTAAACAAAAAGTCACTAACCATTGTTCGTCCACAACATAGCCATCTGACAGTAATTTCACTATTTGACGCAGCCAATCAACTCCAGCTAATAGTAAACTGTGTAACTCAGGGTCATTTTCTAGAGAGTTAAGGCGTGTTTTTAAAACATTCAAAGAATCTTCCAAACGGTGAGCAAAATCACTCAGTAAGCGAAATCCTCTGATGTTCGCCCCATATTTAATTAAATGAGTAGCTCTGAGGGCTAAATTGATGTTTTGGGTAGAAATTTGATGATTTGCTTTTAGTTCCAAAAATACAGAATCCAGAGTATTGAGATTATCATTTACTTCTTGCAGAAACTGTATTTGGCTTTCTAGAACCCTGTTTTGTAACATACAGGTCATGGCTAATAATAAATTAGTAAATTATAAATTAGCAATTTTCGTAGATTCTGTAGTTTAACTTTCAGAATTGATTATTTATAATTTTGATGCTTCTTAATTAGAGATTCATAAAATTACTCTCTTTCCAGCTAAAAACAGCTATTTTTTAATTAACCATATATCACACAGAGTCTACGGAGGAAAAAGTAGGATTTAGTAATTTCACAACAAGAAGCGATGATTTCAAAAATAAAGCTTTGAAATAAAATATACATCTATTAATAACTCATTAAATTAGGGTGTGAGCGACTTATACTGTTTATTGAAAAATGACTACAAATATTCTTGGCTTGTAGTAAGCACTTAAGTGCTTACTACTAACAATGTGTAGTTATAGTTTTGAGAATTGATATTATCTATGGTAAGTTGTAACATACAAAATCTTGTTTATTCGGTGCATTCATGTCAATTAGCGCACCGAATAAATTATTATTTACTTTATCAATAACTTGTTACCCAATTTTGAAATTACTAACACTGGCTTGTAATTGCTGGTAAATTTCTAATGTTTTTTGGAGAGACGCGGACACTTTGCGATAGGAACTGCTGGTCATTTCAGATACTTTGGCTATTTCTTTCATTAAATGGATGACTTCTTTAGAAGTTTGTACCTGAGATACTATAGCGTTAGATATTGACTGTACCAAGTTGTCAAGTTGGCAACAAATATTGAGCATTTGATTCAAGCTGTGTTTGCTATCTTCAATCAAATGAGTTATTTCTACTACCTGTACGCTTCCCAGTTCTATTGTCTTAACTACTTCACCAACTTCTAGTTGCATACTGGCAGCAATTCCTTCAATTTCACTAGTGACTGTGGTGCTTTGCGCTGCCAGTGCAGCCACTTCTTCAGAAAAAGAGACTAAACCTTGACTGTGTTCACCTGCGCGTGCTCCTTCAATGCCAGCGTTGATCGCTAGCAAGTTGGTTTGCAAAGAAATTTGATTGATTAAGGAGGCCAAACGTGAAATTTGTTGGGAATGTTCCCCTAAACGCTTGAGTTTTTTAGCCGTTTCTCCAATTGATTCTCGCAAGCTAAAGATATTCTCGACGGTGAGATCCATTGCTGCGTCACCAAGTTCGACGGTTGGAGAGGCGGTGCGAGCAACTGCTGTGGCTAGTCTGGCATTTTTGGCTACACCTTTGATGGAAAGTCTGATTTGATCAACTGCATCGAGAGAACGGTCGATTTCCTGTGTTTGTTTGAATGTGTCAATTGCCAGTTGACCGATCGCCCCAGAATTTTCGGCGATCGCTGTATTCAAATGGGTAGCAGCTGTTCTGACTTGGATGACAATCTCTCGCAAGTTTTCAACAATGAAGTTACAAAAGTCTGCGATCGCGCCGATTTCGCCCTTACTGACTTCCACACGTACTGTCAAGTCACCCCTTTTGGCTCCAGCCACATTATCTAGGAGTTTGTTTAGCTCCTGTTGCAGTTGTTCTGATTGCTGACGTTGCTCTTGGGTAGCTTTTTCGCTTTGCTCTAAAAGATTAGCTCGCTCTAAAGCCAGTCCTACCAATCTGGCGAATTGCTCAAATAAATCCATTTCCGCCTGTTGCCACACACGAGTTCTAGTACACTGATGGGCAATTAACAAGCCTAGTAAGTTACTCCCCAACAAAATAGGTGCTTCCAAATGGGCTTTGACTGCAAATGATTCTAGCTGTTTGATGTAAAACTCCGAAAAACCTGCTTGGTAAATGTTGTTAGTAGCCAGCACACCACCTTGGCGATACCTTTCCACGTAATCTTGCAAACTCGTTTCATGAAATCTTGTTTCTAAAGTGCCAGGTAAACCCTCAACTACGGACTCAGCGAGAATACTACCTTGCCAATTCTGATCAAATTTACAGATGACAACTCGATCCACCTTTAAGGCTTTACGGATATCTTGAACTGCCAAATTGTAAATTTCCTGAGAGTTGAGAGTTCCAGATAAGTGAATGGCAAAGTCTTTCAGTACCTGGCTCACCTCTAATAAACTTACTCGTTCTAAAGCCAGTCCAACTTGAACTGCCAACTGCCTTAAGAAATTAATTTCAAAAGGTTGCCAAACATGGGGAGCCCAGCAATAATGAGCCATCAAGAAGCCAAAGATTTGATTATCTTTGAGAATTGGTGTTGCCAATATCGCCTTGACTTGCAGTCTTTCCATCAACTTGAGATGCTCAGGAGTTAATTCTGCCTCGAAGACGTTATTGGCAATGAGCACCCCACCAGTGGTGTAGGCTTCCATGAGTTGTCTGGCAATGGAACTATCTTCAATAGTGTCCCCCAAAGTTAGGGGTAATCCAGGAGCAACGGACTCAGCTACAACTTGCCCCCTACCATGAGCATTAAAGTGATAGACGACAACTCGATGCGCTCCTAATGCTTGTCTGGCCTCTATAACCGTAGTGTTAAATAAATCTTCACAACTGAGTGACTGGCGAATTGCCGTTAAGATGTTTGTGAATATCCTTAAGCGCTCAGCTTCGGCTTTTTGTTTGTGCAGCAGGTCTTGTAGCTGGTCTGCCATGCGGTTAATACTGCCTCCGAGGGTAGCAAATTCATTTTCACCCTGGACAGTAATGCGAGTATCAAAATTACCTCTCGCCAGTTTTTTCACTACCGTAATTGCAGTTTGAATTGGCAGAGTCAGACGGTTTGCTAAAATGGTGGCGATCGCACCTACTAGCAACGCCGTTACAATCGTTCCAATTGCCAATATCAGCAATAATTGTTTTTGAGTCGCCAGTGCAATAGCTTTATCCGTACTCAAAACTAATTTCCAATTCAGGTTTGGCAAACCTTCTATTCTTTGCCAAGGAACAAAAGTTGTTAAGTCTTCAGCATTGCCTTTTCGATCGGGTAATGTACGCGTCACTACCCGTTGGGCTGTTTGCAGCTGTTCCCAATTCGGAATCACTTTTTGAGCGTTTTTACCCAAGTGATTTTTGTCTGTAGCTAAAAAAATCTTTCCCGCAGCATCTATGAGCTGGTATTCATCCTTAATTGCCGAAAGTTTATTGAGTGTTTGTGCTAAAGATTGCACGGGTATGACTGCTTGGATAATATAAATAGTCTTACCCGTGACACTATCTTTAACAGGTGCAGCCAAGTAAATTTTAGATTGTTGTGGATTTGTTGTTGTGAATGGCTGGCTGATATGAGGTTGATTAGTGGTGAGAACTGCTTGAAAAGATTCCTGATTTTTTTGGTTAGAAATTGGTTGTCCTTTGGTTTGTAAAAAGACATCTCCATTTAGATCCAAAACGGCGATGCTTTCATAAACTTGATAAATTTCCTGCCAATTGTTTACTCGTGCTTCTTTCTCTTGTGCATCTAAATTTTGTCTAAGTGTAGAGTTGGTGAGGAAATTTTGACTGGCAAATAGCTGAATTTCTCCATATCGCTTTCGTAAAAATCGCTCAATATTATTTGATAAATTCAGGGCACTAGTTTGTTTAACATTACTAATTTCCTTAGTGAGGGATTGATTGATTAAGTAATAGCTTAGTGCCCCAATTCCCAAGATTGGTAGAGTAGAAATTGCAATAGCAAACGCGATCGCTTTGGTGCGAAAGCTTGCCTGTTTTACCAATGCTGTGAGGCTATTGATGGGAGAATATACAGAGTAATTTCTGCGCTGTATTACAGTCTCAATTTCAGGTGAAACCATAAATGTACGCTGTCGAGAATTGCTGTTTGTCTTCTCGGAATTAATTCTATTAACCATCAAATTATCTCTATGTTCAGAAAATGAAATATTTTTTCTTGATACAGACTAGTACAGTCTAAAGGAAGCAATAAGCTGATGATATATGCATAATTCCTGTCTACTTCTTGCAGTTCTGCAAATTCGCTGTTTCACGCGAATTTGCAGGATACTATTCTTGCCATCTTGTACTAGTAGTTATTATGAAAAATTTGAGACTGCACAATAGCTTGTGCATCTAATACCAATAAAATTTCTGTGTCTTGCCAAATCAATCCACTTAAATAAGGAACCAAACTGTGGGAAATTTGTGAATGAGGCGATTGAATTGTATCAGAGATTAACCTGATAATGCCTTTTATCTCTGGTACAACTATACCTAGCAGTACTGATTTTATATGAATAATGATGAGATTGTACTGTAGCGATCGATTATTTATAGATTCTAGGTTGAGCATATTTGGCAAATCAATAACCCAAATTATGCGACTGCGCCAATTCATTAATCCCAGTACACAAGCAGGCATATTTGGCATTGATGCTATAGACTCAACTGGCACAATCATTACTTCTTGCGTGTGCCGTATTGGTAAAACAGCAGAGGTGGATTGATTCAATTTAAACTTGAGATAGCCATCTCCCAATTTATTTGGGTTTTGGTTGATGAAAATTTTAGTGTTTGGACTGTCCATTGTCAAAGTAACCGCTGTTACCGATCAAATCACACTCAGCATTGATTTGTGGATTTAGAGTTTATTTACATAGGCGCGATCATCTTAGTTGTATGCAAGCAAAAATATAGTCAACTGTGTAAATGGATGTGAAGTTTTTCGATCCATTTCCCATTCCTGAATCATACTTATTTTTATCCAGCTATTGAATGTGTTGAAAGATTTCTTTAAGTAAATCTGCTTGTGTAAAAGGCTTACTCAAATAGCCTGATGCTCTCACAATCTTAGCTTTGGCTTTATCTATAAAGCCTGTTCGACCCGTAATCATAATCACTGGTGTGTTTTTAAACTGAGAATGTTTTCGCACCAATGAACACAGTTCATAACCATCTAAATTGGGCATCTCGATGTCTAGTAAAATTATGTCTGGTTTCAGGCGAATAATTTGCATTAAAGCCTTCAATGGATCGTTGATGCCCACAACAGAAAACATTTGATCGTCTAAAAATCTTTGGATAGCATTCACTACTACTGGGCTGTCATCAATGCAGAAGATTGTGTAGATTTTTTTCTCTGTTTGTGGCTGGGAAATGAGTGGATGGTTATTGTTGCTAGCGTTAACAGGATGAGGCAATACCTTGGGAGAATGTGGCTTTGGCAATGGTTGCTGAGTTGGTATTGCAGATTGTGGCTGAACTGGAGGTACAACATGAAGATGCTGTTGCTGTCCCGAAACAGTTGAGGAGTTTGTTGTAGAGGTTTCCGTAGATGCCCTACCCTCATGGGAAGATGCTGCGCGTCTGTGGTGGGGGGCTTCCTGGTGGTTATCGGCGGGTTGCTGGAAAGATGCTCTTTGGCTGGTTTCCCGTAGATTAGCAACTGCAAATCCAGAAGCTGATTGGTCATTGCCTAGATGGTGTCGCCCTAATGCGGGTTGCTTTGATGGTGAAGAATCAATATTGCCTGGGCTTGACACACCGCGCGATCGCTTTTGACAACATTCGACTAGCAAGCGTATATCCAAGTGACAGAACTTTGGCATCTCATCCAAAAAGCTCTCAGGATTAAACTCGTAACTCCCCTCTTTTAAGTGTAGAAACGGCTCTAATACGTCTAGTGCCAAGTGTTCTATCAATATCCCGGCTTGACCAGAAGTAATATACTTCTGATTGACTAACCAGCAAATCGCTAGATAATCTGGATTCGGTATCGCCTGATTCTCAATCCCAGTTTCAAAGATCGCCTGCAACTGCTCTTTAATTCCATGATGAAGAGTAGGAATTTTTTGACTCAAACGCTGCAAGTGTTTGTAAAGCAGCTCAAACATTTTATCTGTACAGCAGGCATAAACTAGTCTTCCCTCCTCTACATAAATTGACCAAGAAGCTGAAGCGGTAAACACTTGCAAACAACCAGTAGTGGATTTACTAGTTATTTTCTTCAACAGAAACAGCGGTTGCAGTGTCTGATAAAATCTGTATCTATTGATAGGAAGTATCTTCATGGCTATGGCTCTCAGATAAAATCAAGTTTTACAAATGCAAGTCGTGAATATCCTTGCTATTGCCACACAGCAAAATGGCTCTACTAGTTGCCATGAAACAGCGCCTGTATCTTGCACTTACTTAACATTAGCTTAAACTTTAGGCACACTCATATAAAGAGTACGTGAAGCGGATGCTACTTGAAAACTAATAACGCCCTCCAATCGGAGAGCAACGCGCATCAGACGCCTAATTTTGAGTGGGTTGGGAGCTTCTGCGGCTTGAGTGCTTAGTTGGGATTCTGCTGTAAATGGCAGACAGGTAATGTACGCACAGACAGTGAAAGGTACTATCCAAATATTTGACAGGTAATCATACTTATTAGCAAGGCTCAGAGTGCGATCGCACATCTGCAAGCCGAAGATGGACGCTCAGAAGTATGGTGGCATATCTATTGTTGTATGCTCTAACTTAGTGAACTATGTCATTAGTTTTGATTAGTTTGTAGCAAGCACTTAGCACTATGGATGCGTGACGTCTTCCCGCAAGAATTGCACTTCATGCAAACCATCTAAACTCACCAAAACTAATGTAGTGTTCGCTAGTTGTTTGAATGCTTCCCTACTAAGTCCTACTTTTGCTCACAGCGAAATCTTTAATGACACGACAGGAATAGCGAACTCCTACCAATTGTGGCTGAGGAGATGCTTGGCTCAGCAATGGTGGAGTACAAGATACAACTGCTATTGGTTCAAAAGAAGGCAATTTCTTCATAAGTTCTGAAAACACCCTCTAAACTTTTGTCCTGATGATCTGGAAGATTGCCCTGATGATCTGGATAAGTAGTCATCTTGAAGAATTACAATTGCCTAATTAAATAATTTTGCTGTAATTCAACAAGTATACTGCATACCTAAAAAATAGAAATATCTTCCTAACATTTAGATTACTATAATTTCACGATAATAGTTAAAAACAACGTGAAAAATACTATTTCTAAGTAAAGAAAATGTGAAACTAAAGTTATTGGCATATGCGAAAAAATGTCAGGAATATTTCAATTCAAGTTTTAATTTTTTAGCTGCTGATACTTAAGTGT
Organism: Fischerella sp. PCC 9605; assembly: GCF_000517105.1. Classification (GTDB taxonomy): domain Bacteria; phylum Cyanobacteriota; class Cyanobacteriia; order Cyanobacteriales; family Nostocaceae; genus PCC9605. The sequence continues at coordinate 247,532 of NZ_KI912154.1, forward strand.
ACATTTTTGTACACTTAAGATAAAGTTCATTAATTGCTTTTTAGCAGCTAGCATTGCTATAAATACTTCTATCAATATATACCAAATTATTCTGTGGGTTTAGATACATTTATATATTTATGGCTACTTTTTTATCAGGCTTCAAAAGTCAGAATAACTGCTTTTTATTACTCACATCATTAGGCTTTTCTAGGCTCACCATTGCATTAATCAACTTACGATGAACCTTGTCAAAGAGCTTAATTGAGCTGATTTAGTATGATATTGACTACTGAGGTATATATTCTTAAAATCCGAATTTAATCCGGATGAAATGTTTAGGTCAAAATGACAAGCATCTGAAGTATAGGCTGTATCTGCACCAGCGATATCTCAAAAAATACCAACCAGCTAATACATACTACAAAAGATTCAAGCTCATAGATAAAATTTGTACATTAACAATGATTGTTTTATTACCGTAAGAATATATATATAGGTTTTGTACACAAGAAATAATGTATGTTTAGTCAACAAATGTAAAAGTAAAAAATATTGCTCAGTTTTTCTAAAATCAAACTTTTCCGGATTACATGGTAAAAGTCATGTATTGTTATAAGCAAAAAAAAGTCTAGAGATGTTACACACGTTGTTTTTGAGTAAGCATCTCTAAAACTGCACAAGTTTAACTAGCAGCTTGTGATATAGCTTTTGGCAAACTGATATGTAAGATGTGAAACTCAGCAATTAAACATTATCCACATCCAAAATGACTAAATATATTTCCTCTTGTTCAACAACAATAAACTTTTAAAGTTGAGTATGGCAATGGGTGCTATGCCAGCATTGCTGTCACCCCTCATCCCTCTCAAGAAACATGAGGGAAACGTAAGAGAGATTTTGATACTTTTTTATGCCCAAATAAGTATGGGCATTTGTCTTAACAAGAACGAAAGGATTATAAAATCTTCTTCTGTGTGTGATAGCAGTTTGTTAAAATCGTAACGCCAACCACTCAACAAAACTTACAGCAATTATCAATAGAAGCTAAACTACAAAAACTGGAAGTAAAAGCAACGCAACTGTGACTGAAATTAGTTTACAAGTAGAAGAACAAGCAGAACGTTTAGATCGCTACTTAGCCGAAAAGTGTACAGATCTATCCCGTTCCCGTATCCAGCAGTTAATTGAACAAGGCCAAGTGCAACTCAATGGCAAAGTCTGCACATCTAAAAAGACAGGGGTGAAAGTGGGCGATCGCATTTCCTTAGAAATTCCCCCAGCAGAACCTCTCGAACTCGCAGCAGAAGATATCCCCCTAGACATCCTTTACGAAGACGATCAACTATTAATTCTCAATAAACCTGCGGGGTTAGTTGTCCATCCTGCACCCGGCCATCCCGATGGCACATTGGTTAACGCCATCTTAGCTCATTGTCCCAACCTACCCGGCATTGGCGGCGTGCAGCGTCCGGGAATTGTGCATCGATTGGATAAGGATACAACAGGGGCGATCGCTATTGCTAAAACTGAACATGCCCATCAACACCTACAAGCACAACTTAAAGCTAAAACCGCACAGCGAGAATATCTAGGGGTTGTCTACGGTGTTACGAAAACAGAAAGCGGTACAGTTAACTTGCCGATCGGTCGCCATCCGGTAGACCGCAAAAAAATGGCTGTTGTCTCCACAGAACAAGGCGGAAGACAAGCAGTTACTCATTGGCGAATATTAGAACGCTTAGGCAACTATACATTGATGCACTTTCAACTAGAAACCGGACGCACCCATCAAATTCGCGTCCACAGTGCCCACATGGGTCATCCTATTGTTGGCGATCCTGTTTATAGTTCCGGTCATTCGATAGGTGTGAATTTACCTGGTCAAGCACTCCATGCTTGGCGATTAAGGTTACAGCATCCAATTTCCGGACAGTGGATTGAAGTAACTGCGTCTCCTCCCCAAACCTTTACGACTCTTCTTGAAGTTTTGAGGCGGCGAGTTACTGTATCTTCCCAAAGAAAGTAAAGACTGAGAAATTTTACAGAATTTTCTTAACTCACCTTTACATATCTTCATGTACTCTTATGCATCAAAGCTTCTCTAAACCCGAGAAATATCTGCTTTTACCCAGGATGTTTGAGATAAATTTGCAGATTTGGATTTTAAGTATTTTGACTAATGTAGCAAGGCGATAAAACCGTTACATACAATACAGATTTTTTATTTGTACTCTTTGTGAGAGAGCTAACTAAATTTTGTTTTGACCAGAACAGGATCAAATATTATGTTGCTTTTCTAACCAATAATCTTATAGCAGCACATTTATGAAGTTATGTAATGAAAAGTAACTCAATGTAAATCAAGAATTAAATCAACAAGACTATAAGCTTATCTATTCATAAATTTCGTTGAATTATCTAGAGTTTTACACTTGTTAAATAAAGTTCATAAAAAAAGATCGCAAGCCATATATAAAATACGAACTAGGTTAAAAAGCAATTTAAAAAAATCAAGACAATCAAGGTTTTTTCGGGCTACATATTTGCACGTGGCAATCATTTTTTTTGATTTTTTAATGTGCAATATTTGCCATGTTTTATATTGCCTATTTGTCATGATGATGTGATTGCTTTTAACTCAGAATAAGCTTAATTAATGGCTTGAATTTGCTGCTGTGAATACGAGGAGAAAAAAATGCTTGACGCTTTTTCTAGAGTAGTTGAACAAGCTGATAAAAAAGGTGCTTACCTAAGCGGTGACGAAATCAACGGTCTCCAGGGAATGGTTGCTGATAGCAATAAGCGCCTAGATGTAGTTAACCGACTCACCAGCAACGCTTCCTCCATAGTGGCGAATGCTTATCGTGCTTTAGTTGCAGAACGTCCACAAGTATTTAATCCTGGTGGTGCTTGCTTCCACCATCGCAACCAGGCTGCTTGCATCCGCGATTTAGGATTTATTCTGCGTTATGTCACCTATTCAGTTTTGGCAGGTGATGCCAGCGTTATGGACGATCGCTGTTTGAACGGTTTGCGTGAAACCTATCAAGCTCTTGGTACTCCTGGTGATGCAGTTGCTTCTGGAATTCAAAAAATGAAGGAAGCTGCCATCAATATTGCTAACGATCCCAATGGCATTACCAGAGGTGATTGCAGTCAGTTAATGTCTGAAGTAGCTAGCTATTTTGACCGCGCTGCTTCTGCCGTTGCTTAATATATTGCTCGTCATGCTTTGCACTTTTAAAAAATGTCCTTTGTCATTAGTCATTGGTCATTTGTAATTGCAAAAAAATTAAAGATGCAAGTGAAATGCGTGACATGTTTGCAGAATTTTTTTCAAGACATTTTTGAGTAATTTGTTGGCAATTTTTGGAGAATAAGTAAATTATGAAAACCCCATTGACTGAAGCGATCGCCGCCGCTGATGTTCGCGGATCTTACCTGAGCAACACCGAATTGCAAGCAGTATTTGGTCGTTTCAACCGCGCTCGTGCTGGTTTAGAAGCTGCTAAAGCATTTGCTGACAATGGTAAGAGATGGGCGGAAGCAGCAGCCAATCATGTATATCAAAAATTCCCCTACACCACCCAAATGCAAGGGCCTCAGTACGCTTCCACTCCAGAAGGCAAATCTAAGTGCGTACGTGATATTGACCACTATTTACGTACAATCAGCTACTGCTGTGTAGTTGGTGGCACTGGCCCCTTGGATGAATACGTAGTTGCAGGCTTAAAGGAATTCAACGGCGCTCTTGGCTTATCTCCCAGCTGGTATGTAGCGGCTCTAGAATTTGTCCGTGATAATCATGGGTTGAGTGGTGATGTTGCTGGTGAAGCCAACACCTATATCAACTATGCAATTAACGCATTGAGCTAAATTTACACAACTAGTGTCTTTTGTCCTTATTTAATGGCTAATGGCTAATGGCTAATCGAGACTGGTTAGTGATTAGTGGATAGTGGATAGTGGATAGTGGATAGTGGTCAAAAAACAACTACTAACTACTAACTACTAACTACTAACTACTAACAACAGTGCAATTAGCAATTGGCGATTAGCCATTCGTCATGTTTTAAAAAAGAAACGATTAGAATGGAGCGATTGTAAAGATGACTACTTCAGTCGCAGAACGCCTAGCAATTAGAGATGAGATAGGCAAAAAAGTAGAACTGCGCCAAAATTGGGACGAAGATGATTTGCAGGTGGTGTTTCGGGCTGCCTACGAGCAAATTTTTGGTCGTCAAGGTGTGTATGCCAGCCAAAAATTCACCAGCGCCGAAGCAATGCTGCGTAACGGTAAAATCACCGTTAAACAATTTGTTGAAATTTTAGCAAAATCTGAATTTTACAGAGAATGCTTCTTTTACAAAAACTCGCAAGTGCGGTTCATTGAATTGAACTACAAGCATTTGTTGGGACGCGCACCCTACGATCAATCCGAAATCGCATACCACACAGACCTCTACGCTTCTGGTGGTTACAACGCTGAAATCGAATCCTACATTTACAGTTCAGAATATGACAATGCCTTCGGTAATTACATTGTTCCCTATTACCGTGGGTTTCAGTCAATTCCTGGCATGAAAACAGTGGGATATAACCGCATCTTCGAGCTTTACCGTGGTAGGGGTAACAGTGATAACGCCCAGTTTGGTGGTAAAAGTTCGCGCTTGCGGTCGAAAATCGCGATGAACATGTCAAATATGATTACGGCACCATTGTCGCCAGGTTTTGGCTTTGCATCACTAGCACCAACCTTAGTCAGTTCTCCTGCAATGGGAGATGCTCGCATGTTTATCGTCGAAGCGATCGCTGGTGGACTAAACACGAAAGTAGCAGTGCGTCGTAGCAGACAAGTTTACACCGTACCCTACGAGCGACTCTCTGCTACCTACCAAGAAATTCACAAGCGTGGCGGCAAGATAGTTAAGATTGCGCCAGCCTCGTAGAAAAAGGGGGAAAGGGGATAGGGGATAGGGGAAAGGGTAATGGTTAGTGGTTATTAATCATGCTTAATTCCCGATCCCTAATCCCCAATCCCCGATCCCTAATCCCTAATCCCAATCCAAAATCCAAAATCCAAAATCGAATGACTGCTGCTTATTCTGCCGAACCAATTCTTTCTCCCCAAGCAGCGATCACCGCACTCAAGGGCGAAGATAACCAAATTCGCTATTACGCTGCTTGGTGGTTGGGGAAGCATCAGGTGCAAGCAGGCTGTATGGCGTTGTGTGAAGCCCTGTTTGATGAACTTTATCGCATTCCATCAGGAGGGTATCCCCTGCGCCGTCAAGCTGCACGGGCTTTAGGGCAACTGAAGAATCCCCAAGCAGTGCCAGCGTTAATTGCTGCACTGGCATGTGATGACGATCTGCACCTGCGGGAAGCGGTGATTCAGGCTCTAGCAGCGATTGGCGACAAGCGGGCTGTTGAGCCATTGCTAAATCTCTTGCAATCTAGCCAACAGCAACCCTATGAAGCCTTGATTGAAGCACTAGCCACTTTGCAAGTCTGGTCTGTTCGTCCTCAGATAGAACCTTTTTTCAAGCATCCTTCTGAACGGGTGCAATGTGCTGCGGCGCGGTATTTGTATCTTTTGACTCAAGAACCCCAATACATCGAACGTATTGTCAATAATCTCAACCATGACAATATGTATTTGCGCTGGGCAGCCATATTTGATTTGGGAGCTGTTGGGCATCGCCAAGCAGTAGATGCAATTCTCGCTGCTCGGGTTCCCAACAGTCTCAAACTGTTAAATTTGAAACGCATTCTCGAAGCTTTATTAGATAGCGATCGCCCCAATCAGGAAACAATCGAGTTACTTTTTAAAGCAATTGATGATTTGTTAATTCAGCTTTGAGTTAGGGAATCGTTAGTAGTTGTAGAGACGTGCCATGGCACGTCTGTACATTGGTTAGTAGTTGGTTTTTTACCACTAACCACTAACTACTAACCACTAACCCAGTCATTTTTTATGTCTGCAATCCTTAACAATCATGAATAAACTGAAATTTACAGATAGCGAGCAACTAGTTTCGCAATTAAACCGCAGCTCATCGCCAACAGATGCGATATCTGCAATTGCGGCCATATCTGCTAGTGAAATTACGGAAACAGCAGCAATTTCTGCCCTCATCCAAGCTTTAAGCTATCATCATGCTACTGTAGCTACGGCAGCAGTTGAAGCGTTGGTAAAGTTAGCACCTGCAACCGTAGAAGCACTAATTACTGCCTACCGCAGTTCTACCGATCAGGGCTTGCAAGCCTATATAATTCAAGCTCTAGCCCAAATTGGCGACGACCGAGCATTTGATGTGTTAGCAGAAGTTGTTGGTACAGCAGTAGCCAATCACTGTCAGGGAAACGTCCGGCGCATTGCAGCACGCGGACTGGGAAAGATTGGCAGTACTACTGATGACCCAGAAGCGATCCGCCATGCTGTTGAAAAATTGACTTGGGCGTTACTCACTCCAGAAGATTGGGGACTACGTTACGCGGCTGCTGTTTCTTTGCAAGAAATTGCCACACCAGAAGCTAAAGCAGCCTTGCAGGTGGGGCTTAATCAAGAAGCAGATAAAGTTGTGCGATCGCGCATCTCAACATCTGTAGAAAAAAATTTGTCACATTAACTACAGACTGGAAATAAAAAAATCAGCAGGATGAGAGGAATTTATTTTTCTGCCCACCCCTTCCTCTCCTCCTGCTTGTTCTGCTTTCAAAACTTAATCAGTCTCCACAATACTTCCCCCTCTCCCACTCTCCCGCTAAGGCGATAAATTTCTGCAACTAGCGGCAATATTTAGATTTTTTTGTTACAAAGTCTTAACATACAGTGGTTGATCGATCAAAGTCATGTTGAACTTGAATAGATTGTTATATATGGGTTTGATAAAAGCTTAAAAAAATATAAACAAAGAAAAGTTGCGTCAGTTTTTACTTTTTTGTTAAGTTAAGTTACGAAAAAATCATCCTAATCTCAGTTACAGCCCTTGCATGTAAAGGTTTTGAGGCTTTTCTTATTGGTATATCTCATTTATTCATAATTTGTAACAGATAATGCCCCTATAGCGTTGTATAAACATAAGCTGGAGGGGTTAAATAACAGGTAAAACTTAAAGGTGGCAATCAATTCATAAAGTTTGCCAGTTTCTCATAAAATCACCCCAGTTTCTCATTTTTCTTGTTAAATTTTTTGAACGAGGAAAATGAACAACAAACTTAGAGAAACCCTCTCGTTCAATGTCTGTTATTAACCGAATCCAATTTGATAAAACAATAGCCAGTTTTAATCAAGACAGCACTCAACTAAGGAATTAGGAGAATATTCCATGTTAGACGCATTTGCCAAGGTGGTTTCTCAAGCTGACTCCAGAGGCGAATTTTTGAGCAACGAGCAACTCGATGCTTTGAGCAATATGGTAAAAGACGGCAACAAGCGCCTGGATGTTGTAAACCGCATCACCAGCAATGCTTCCACCATCGTTACCAACGCTGCTCGTGCTTTGTTTGAAGAACAGCCCCAGTTGATTTCTCCTGGTGGCAACGCTTACACCAACCGTCGCATGGCTGCTTGCCTCCGCGACATGGAAATCATCTTGCGCTATGTTACCTACGCTATCCTCGCAGGTGATGCCAGCGTTCTCGATGACCGTTGCTTAAATGGCTTGCGCGAAACCTACCAAGCTCTGGGTACTCCTGGTTCTTCCGTGGCAGTTGGCGTTCAGAAAATGAAAGAAGCTGCGGTTAATATTGCTAACGACCCCAACGGTATCACTAAGGGAGATTGCAGTCAGTTAATGTCTGAAGTAGCTAGCTACTTCGATCGCGCTGCTGCCGCAGTTGCCTAATTTTAAGAACACAGCAAAAAAGCCCAGAACCTAAAAAATAGGTATCTAGGCAAAAGTTTACGAAACGTAAAGGAGATCTTACACCATGAAAACACCCATTACCGAAGCAATCGCAGCTGCTGATACCCAAGGACGTTTTCTGAGCAACACCGAGCTGCAAGCTGTTCGTGGTCGTTTGGAGCGTGCTACTGCTAGCATGGAAGCTGCTCGCGCTTTAACTTCCAACGCTCAGCGCTTGATTGATGGTGCAGCTCAAGCTGTATATCAGAAGTTCCCCTTCACCACCCAAATGAGCGGACCTCAGTACGCTTCTGATTCTCGCGGTAAGTCCAAGTGCGCTCGTGACATCGGCCACTACCTGCGGATGGTTACCTACTGCTTGGTTGCAGGTGGCACCGGTCCAATGGATGAGTATCTAATTGCTGGTTTGGATGAAATCAACAGCGCTTTTGAATTGTCCCCCAGCTGGTACGTAGAAGCTTTGAAATACATCAAAGCTAATCATGGTTTGTCTGGTCAAGCTGCTAACGAAGCCAACACCTACATTGATTACGCAATCAACGCTCTTAGCTAGATAGCGTAATGCCCGGAGAGGGATGCAGCTGTATGGAATTACCTAGCAGTTGAATCTCGCTCCGGGCATAGTTTTATCTGAAGATTGATAAAAAATATTTATCAAACGCGCAAAGGAATCTGAGCGTGTAAATAAATAGGGGGAAAAAATGGCGATTACAGCAGCAGCATCCAGGTTGGGAACAGAAGCTTTTAGCAGCACTAATGCAGCTAAAGTTGAACTGCGTCCCAATGCCAGTAGAGATGAAGTAGAAGCAGTGATTCGCGCCGTATATCGGCAAGTTTTGGGCAATGACTACATCATGGCATCGGAACGCCTTGTCAGTGCCGAATCACTCCTGCGAGATGGTAACCTGACAGTGCGGGAGTTTGTACGTAGCGTTGCCAAGTCAGAGATCTACAAGAAGAAGTTTTTCTACAACAGCTTCCAAACCCGGTTTATTGAACTCAACTACAAGCATTTGTTGGGTCGTGCTCCTTACGATGAGTCTGAGGTGATTTTCCACTTAGACTTGTACCAGAACCAAGGGTACGATACTGAAATTGACTCCTACATAGATTCAGTTGAATACCTGAACAACTTCGGCGACAACATTGTCCCTTATTATCGCGGTTTTGAAATTCAAACCGGACAAAAAACCGCTGGCTTTACCCGGATGTTCCGCTTGTATCGGGGTTATGCCAATAGCGATCGCGCCCAGGTAGAAGGCAGCAAAACCCGGCTAGCCCGCGAACTAGCAACCAATAGCACTTCCTCAATTGTCGGGCCATCTGGCAGCAATACTAACTGGGGATACCGTGCAAGTGCGGATGTGACTCCCAGAAAGAATATGGGAAATGCTGTAGGAGAGAGCGATCGCGTTTATCGCATCGAAGTAACCGGACAGCGCAACCCTGGTTTCCCCAGCGTGCGTCGCAGCAGCTATGCGGTCGTCGTACCCTACGAGCGCCTTTTGGATAAAATGGAGCAAATTAAACGCCAAGGTGGCAAAATTGTCAGCATCACACCAGCGTAACAAAGTGAAAAGTTAGGAGTGGGGTTATGAGTTAAGAGTTATGAGTCATGAGTTATGAGTTATGGGTTAAAGAAAATATAAATTCAAAACTCCATAATTCTTAACTCCTAACTCTTAACTTCTAGCTCCTAACTCCTAACAATTGCCTAAAAGCTAATTTTACAGGAGAGGTTAAAAGGATGTTCGGTCAAACCACAGTTGGTGCTAATGGCATTTCCAGTGCAAACAGCCGGATGTTTCGCTATGAAGTCGTAGGCTTGCGGCAAAACGAAGAAAACGATAAGAATAATTACGACATCCGCAACAGTGGCAGCGTATTTATCACCGTGCCATACAACCGCATGAACGAAGAAATGCAGCGGATTACTCGTATGGGCGGTAGAATCGTCAAAATTGAACCTTTAGTCTCTGCGGGCGAGTAAGCTGCTAGTTAACGCTTTGGTGATGATAGAACCGAGTGCGGAAGAATATTTACAAGAAAACGCGCCGCCACTGACAAAAGAGCAGGCGATCGCTAACCTGCAATCTCCAGATTTAAGTCTCCGCTATTATGCCGCTTGGTGGTTGGGTAAGTTTCGTGTCCGCGATCGGGCTGTTGTCGATGCCTTGATTGTGGCGTTAGAGGATGAAGCTGACACAACCGAAATGGGAGGCTATCCTCTACGCCGCAATGCCGCCAGAGCATTAGGGAAATTGGGTGACACTCGCGCTGTACCAGGCTTGATCCAATGTTTGGAATGCTCTGATTTCTATGTGCGTGAGGCAGCTGCCCAGTCCTTAGCAATGCTGGGAGACATAACAGCAGCCCCGGCATTAATGCAATTGCTGGGCGGAGGTGTAGCAGCTGCGGTGACAGTACCGGGACGCCCACACTTAACCCAGCCCTACGAAGCGGTGTTAGAAGCCTTAGGAGCTATTGGTGCTACTGAGGCTGTTTCCCTAATAGAACCCTTCCTTGAGCATCCAGTACCACGAGTGCAGTGTGCAGCCGCAAGAGCAATGTACCAACTCACACAAGACACCTCCTATGGAGAACGTTTAGTGAAAGTGTTGGACAGCAGCGATTTAAAATTGCGCCGCGTTGCTTTAGGGGACTTAGGTGCTATGGGGTATTTGCCAGCAGCAGATGCGATCGCCAATGCCAAGGTTGAAAATAGTTTTAAACTGATTGCCCTCAAAGGGCTGCTAGAACATCAACTTCAACAAGAGTTAGATGTTTCCTCCTTTGGTGAGGATGCCCTTCGGGTAATGAACTTAATGGATTCACTGTTGTAGTGATTGGTTAGTGGTTAGTGGTTAGTAGTTACCAACTAACTACTAACTACTAACTACTAACTACTAACTCTTGACCAATGACCAACACCCAACAATTAATTCGTGACGTTGCACAAGCAGACTCACCAGCGCAAATGGTAGCAGCAGTACAAAAATTGGCAGCTGCAAAAGATGAGGCGGCAATTGGGACGTTAATTGCTGTGTTTGGTTATAACAATCCAGCCGCAGCAGTGGCAGCAGTCGCCGGATTGACGCAGTTAGGAGAAGTAGCTGTACCACAGCTGCTAGCACAGATTGATGATTATAACTATGGTGCAAGGGCTTACTCGATTCGTGCCTTGGCTGCGATCGCCGATCCTCGCGCCCTAGATGTGTTGCTAGCATCAGCTGCTACTGACTTTGCTCCCAGCGTTCGTCGTGCCGCAGCCAAAGGATTGGGAAACTTGCGCTTTTCAAAACTAGATATCACAGAACGCCAAAAAGCGCAAGCAAAAGCATTGGAAACCCTAATGTTCATTTCCCGAGATGCGGACTGGTCGATTCGTTATGCTGCTGTCGTCGGTTTGCAAGCCTTGGCGAAAATACCTGAACTGCAACAGCCAATCCAGGCGAAATTTGCAGAAATACTGGCTACTGATGCTGAAAACGCTATCCGTGCTCGCGTGCATCTAGCTCAAAGACAAGTATTGGTTAGTAGTTAGTAGTTAGTAGTTAGTAGTTAGTAGTTAGTAGTTAGTAGTTATTTGACCACTGACCACTATCCACTAACCAGTCTCTGCGAAACCCTAAAAAAGGTAAGAAGTTAAAGATGGCGATACCATTACTTCAATCTACTCCAACTACGCAAAATCAGCGTGTCGAAGGCTACGAAGTAGCTAGCGAAGATACACCGACAATTTATCGCTTAGCCGATGCTACCTCAGATGCGGATATTGACGCCATCATTTGGGCAGCATATCGGCAGATATTTAGCGAACACCTCATTTTAGAAAAATATCGCCAACCCTACTTAGAATCGCAATTACGCAATCGGGCAATCAACGTCCGGGATTTTATTCGGGGATTGGGCAAATCTGACGTTTACCGCGACGAAGTAGCAGAAACCAACTCGAACTACCGTTTAGTAGACATTAGCTTTAAGCGGTTTTTGGGACGCGCTACCTACGGTAAAGACGAGCAAATTTCCTGGTCGATCGTGATTGCGACCAAAGGTTTACATGGCTTTATTGACGCCCTAGTAGACTCAGATGAGTACCGCCAGAACTTTGGCGATGACATTGTACCCTTCCAGCGTCGCCGCTTTAAAGATCGACCATTTAACTTGGTTAACCCTCGCTATAACGATTACTGGCGCGGTCGTTTGATTGAAACATACTTGGGAGGCCGTTCCTTCTATCAAGTTGTACGCACAGGACAAGCAGTACAGCGAGGAGTTCGTCAAGCAATTCCAGCCAACTTTCTGTCAATGGCTGCGAGTGTAACACCAGGCGGGGCAGAATATCAACGTTCGAGCGATCGCGCTAGAAATATTGCTTCTAGTATACAGATTCCTGACACAACCCGCGAATCTGCAACCCTGCCCCCAACCGTGAAACCTGTACAAGTTGCATTGCCTTATCGTTACATTCCTGGTAACAAAACAACCTAAATAGTCATTAGTCAATAGTCATTAGTCATTAGTTATTAGTAAAAAACAAATGACAAATGACAAATAACAAAGGACAGATATTAACAATGTCAATACCTCTATTGCAATATAAACCGAGTTCCCAGAACCAGCGTGTTCCTGGTTACGAAGTACCTAACGAAGATACTCCCAGAATCTATCGCTTAGAAGATTCTCCTACTGAAAGCGAAATCAAAGAATTAATTTGGGCTGGGTATCGGCAAGTATTCAGCGAACACGAAAACCTGCAATTTTATCGCCAAAAAAATTTAGAATCCCAGTTAAAGAACCGGGCAATTACCACACGCGATTTTATTCGTGGTTTAGCAAAATCAGAAGCATTCCGTCGCCTAGTTGTAGAGACAAACTCTAACTACCGCGTCGTGGAACTTTGCCTCAAACGGTTTTTAGGTCGTGCACCTTACAACAAAGACGAAGAAATTGCTTGGTCAATTACAATTGCTACCAAAGGTTTTAGTGGCTTTGTTGATGCTTTGATAGACTCTGAAGAGTATCAAACCAACTTTGGTGATAATACTATTCCCTACCAACGCCGTCGCTTTAAAGATAGACCCTTTAATTTGGTAACACCTCGTTACGGTAATTACTGGCGCGATAAACAAGAAACTGAGCGCTACAAGTGGGGTGATATTAATAACTTCTTGGATATGGCGAAGTCCATTGAAATTAAGACAGTTTCCTACACCCCTGTTAGTACTGCTAACATCCAAATTCCCGATACAACACGGGAGGCAAAACCGCAGGGTATTCCTGTTTCTATCAGTCCGAGTGCGAGTTTTCCTGTACGTTAAGCTAAAGTAAAGTAGTTAGTAGATTTTGTTGGTAGTTGGTAGTTGGTGGTTGTTTGGAACAAACAACTAACAACAAATAACCAACAACAAACAACCAAAAATTAAGAGTGGGTCTGCTAAATCCAAACATTAGTTCACACAGTTTAGAAGGTTTCAAGGTTTGCTTGCTTGGTAATTTCTAAGTTGTAAATCTAAGAACCTTCTAAAGTGCCAAGTTATGTAAAAGGTGGATGAAAATATGGCACTACCTGTACATGAATACAAACCCACTACTCAAAATCAAAGAGTTCGTAGTTTTGGCAGGGCGGATTTAAATGAAGATACTCCTTATATTTACCGTCTTGAAGATACGAACTCTAGTGGTGAAGTTGAAGAACTGATTTGGGCAGCCTACCGCCAAGTCTTTAACGAACAGGAAATTCTTCAGTTTAATCGTCAAATTGCCTTGGAAACACAACTGAAAAATCGATCAATTACAGTGCGTGATTTTATCCGAGGTTTAGCGAAATCAGAGCGATTTTATCAGCTGGTGGTTGCAGCCAACAGCAATTATCGGCTGGTGGAAATGTGCTTAAAACGTTTGTTGGGCCGCACTCCCTACAATCAAGAAGAAGAAATTGCTTGGTCTATTCAAATCGCTACTCGCGGTTGGGGAGGATTTGTAGATACGCTCATAGATAGCGAGGAGTACGAACAAGCCTTTGGCGACTATACCGTACCCTATCAGCGCAAGCGGATGTCTACAGATAGACCATTCAGCTTTACCCCGCGCTATGGTGCAGAGTATCGTGACAAGGCAGGCATTATTCAGACTAGTTGGGTACATCACACCGAATGGTATGGTTTTTTAACTCAATCACCATATCCTCAGAAAGTGGATTGGAGAACAATAACCGCTGTAGTAGTTGGACTCTCTGGAATCGTCACTTTCTTGCTTGTACTAAATTGGTTCGTAAATACTTCTGCCTTCTAACCAAATGCGGGAAAATTAAGTAAAGAATGAAAGAGGATTGTAATCATCAAGCCTCCTTCAGTTTTCAAGAGCTAGCTCTTTTTAATTTGTTGATAATTAAAGGGGAAAATCGCAAATGGCACTGCCATTACTTGAATACAAACCTAGCAGTCAAAATCATCGGGTAAAAAGCTTTGGAGTAGCTGACCGGAATGAAGATACACCGTATATTTACCGCCTAGAAGATGTCAGCTCTTTCACTGACATGCAAAACGTCATTTGGGCGGCTTATCGTCAAGTTTTCAGCGAACATGAGATTCTCAAGTTCAATCGCCAGCAGCACATCGAATCTCAGCTGAAAAATGGCTCACTGACTGTACGGGACTTCATCCGTGGTTTAGCAAAATCTGAAGCCTTCTACCGGTTGGTTGTCTCGGTTAACAACAATTACCGTCTCGTAGACATCTGTCTGAAGCGCTTTTTAGGTCGTTCTGCTTACAACAAAGAAGAAGAAATCGCTTGGTCAATTGTCATTGGTACCAAAGGTTTTGGCGGCTTTGTTGATGCCCTCATCGACAGCGATGAATACACCGAGGCATTTGGCGACAACACCGTACCTTACCAGCGCAAGCGCTTAGTAGATCGTCCCTACAATTTGGTAACTCCTCGCTATGGCGAAGACTTCCAAGAAAGTGCTGGCACTGTTACAACTGACTGGCGCTTTACTGTGGAAAAATTCTACAGCCGCAAATCCCAAGAACGGCGGCTGGCAGAAGGCGATCCGCGTAAATACGCTGACATGGCAGCTGCAATTGATGCCAAAGGCAACTACGCTCAAAACATTCGTGCGGCCGATCTGGATTACATGAGCTTAGTGCCTAATCGTGGTGGTAGCAGACGCTAAAATTACGACTCAGATTGCCTAATCTAAACAACTAAATTTGATACTGGGTCTTGTTTCCATGCTGATGCGGTGTTAGCAAAGCATTGCGTGAGGTGGAGATAAGACCCAGTAATTTGTTGGTAGTTGTTTGTTGTTTGATACCAGACATAGTTCGCGCGGGAAACTTTTGCACTAAAACTCCGCGCCCCTCTGCGTTACCTTTGCTACCTGGTGCGTTTCAAATCGCTATGCTTGTACGCAAAGCTGTACTTAGTGTCTTTGTGCCTTTGTGGTGAAAAAATAATTTTTGAAACACCAAGTCACTAAGCTTGCCCTCGAGCGCAGCGAAGGGACACAAAGAGGAAAGTAGTCTTCAGTATCAAGATTTAGGCATAATTGTCTCCTGGAGATTCGCACCGCTAAGGTTAGCTCCTCTCAGATTAGCGCCGCTGAGGTTAGCCCCTCTGAGATTAGCCCCTGCCAAGTTCGCTCCTGTGAGGTTAGTCCATCTTAAGTCAGCTTTGCTCAACTCAGCCTCCACAAGGTTAGCCCGCAACAAGTATGCACAACTGAGATGAGCATTACTAAGATTAGCTTTGTACAGATCAGTTTTGTAAAGGTAAGCTCCGATCATTTCCGCGTCGTACAGATTGGCTTTGCTGAGATCAGCTGCAATCAAGTTAGCTTCGATGAGATTGGCAAAACAGAGGTTAGTGCGGTGAAGCTTTGCTGCACCTAAATCAGCACCTCTCAAGTTAGCACTTCTCAAGTCAGCTCCAATGAGGTTAGCGTCAGCGATCGCCGCGTCTTTGAGATTCGCCTCACTCAAGTCAGCACCGATCAAATTAGCATGACTCAGATCTGCCCGTGTCAGTTTAGCACCGCTCAAGTTAGCAAGACTGAAGTTAACTACGCTCAGGTTAGCTTCAATGAGGATTGCTCTGTGGAGGTTAGCACCTCTGAGGTCAGCACCGCTGAGGTTCGCGCCTTTGAGGTTATCCCCACAGAGGTTGGCGGTGCTGAGGTCTGGTTCTATCTGGGGATTTTTACTTCTCCACTCAATCCATGTGAGCGCACCTGCTCTTAGTAAAGCCAGATGCTCTTGATTTGCCATTTGCTTTCCTTTATTCCTGACGCTTACTCTGAGGATTGATCCGACCAGCTACACTTTCAATCGCTGTCCGTGCTCCCGCTGCTCCTGCCAGAATATCCCGTTCTTGTCCACCTAAGTAAAGCCGTCCAAAGCTGCCTACAGCTTGGACTTCAAGAATGTTAATCGCCGCCGCTTTTTCAGCTTCATTCGCAGCCAGTGCAGCATAAGCAGCAGGCTCAACTTCTAATACATACAGTGTTTGTCCTGCTAGTAGTAGCTGGCCCCTTCGCGTGCGATTGATTAGTTGTGCTTGGTAAGCATCAATGTTGCGGATAATCTGGCTAGAAACGACACGCGGTTTGAAACATTCCTCTTTTTTGACTCCTAGCATTGCCAAAATGGCTTGACCAGCGGCTCGCGTTTCACCTTGGGAGCCTGAATGCACTTCCAATAGACCGTACAATCGTTCTACTACCTGTACTCCGGGACGCACAGAAGCAGCTTTAAGCGCTATGTCCGTAATCCGATTAATTTCGATCCCAGGAGAGATTTCAATCCACAGCGATGTATCCCCTGGTAATGGCAAGAAACCTTGAGCTACCGTTCCTATATATGCTGCGTGTTGAGGTTGCAAGCTGTCGAGAAATACGAAACTGCGTAGTTCTATTCCCAAGGGTTTGCACTCCAGTCATGAGGGTAAAAGTTATTTATCGCAATATTTGTCTATGTAACTTTACACTACCATATGGCTTGAACAACTGGGTGAGCAGCATTGCCCACCCAAATGTTTATCTTTCCACGTCTTCTACTTCCTTGGGAACGCCAGCAGTTAACACTTCATGTCCTGTGGGTGTTACCAAAACATCATCTTCAATGCGGATACCAATACCAATCCAACGTTGAGCAATTTCTGGTTGGTCTTCTGCTAGTTTAGTACCCGGCACTATGTAAAGTCCCGGTTCTACTGTTAGCACTTGACCCGGTTGTAAAACTTGCGGGTTGTCGCCGTGTTGGTAAACTCCCACGTCATGCACATCCAAGCCTAGCCAATGGCCAGTACGGTGCATGTAAACTGGCTTGTATTTCTCTTCTTCTATTAATTTGTCTATTTCGCCTTTGAGAATACCAAGTTCTACCAAGCCTTCTGTAAGGACGCGCACGGCGGTATCGTGAACTAAATTATAAGGATTGCCTGGTTGCACTTGGGCGATCGCTTGTTTTTGTGCTTCTAAAACAATCTCGTACAGCGCTTTTTGTTCGCAGGTAAACTTACCCCCTACCGGAAATGTGCGCGTAATATCCGAGTTGTAATAATCATAGGCACAGCCAGCATCAATCAGCAGTAACTCGTTATCTTGCATCTGGCGATTATTCTCTATGTAGTGCAGCACGCAGGCGTTTGCACCAGAGGCAATAATTGAAGGATAGGCAGGCCCCATTGCACCGCGCTTGCGGAAAATGTGTTCAATTTCCGCCTGCACTTCGTACTCGTAACGTCCCGGTGCAGTAAATTTCATCGCGTGGTTGTGTGCTTCCACTGCGATGTCAGCAGCTTTGTGCATTAACTCCAGTTCTGCGTCACTTTTGATAAGTCGCATACTGTGAAGGATGGGGCCAGTATCTTCAATGGCAATCGGCCCTGTACCCCGTTTCGGATAAGTCCGCATCAAGCGTTGCCAATGGTCGAGGATTTTTTCGTTAAAAGGGCGATCGCGTCCCAAGCGATAATAGATCCGGTCTGCCTTTTCCAAATACTGAGGCAATTTTTCATCTAGTTCCGTAATCGGGTAAGCTTCATCCGCCCCATACACTTCTTTCGCTGCTTCTACTCCACAGCGATAACCACTCCAAACTTCCTGTTCCCGATCCTTGGGTTGCACAAACAGCACAAACTGATGTTCTGGGTGATGAGGCGATAGAACCGCCACTGCTTGCGGTTCGTTAAAGCCAGTCAAATAAAAGAAATCACTATCTTGGCGAAAAGTGTATTCCACATCGTTGTGCATTACTGCCATTGGGGCACTACGAAAGATCGCAGTACCATTACCAATCTTTGACATCAATGCTTTCCGACGCTGTTGATATTCTTTGTGCATAATTTTTTACTGTTTTTTATTACCTATTTTATACTTTCTGTATTAGGTGCCTTAAAAGTCATTTAAGGCGTAAAATCACTCAGATTATTTTAGTACAAGTTTCTTATTCAACTTTGGCAATCCATATAAAAGCTGTTGAAAAAATATGAGTGTTTGTTTATCTAACAAATTGATTGAAGCAAAAATAATTAAGACTGCAAAATGTTATTAGATTGCACTTGATTTTTCCTAAAAAATAGCTAGATAAACCTATTTTTTGTAAGGGAAACATAACAAATATTAAAAAAAAATTAAGAAGATAAATATGTTATTAATTAACACTTGAATCCACAATAAAAAAACAGTTAAAAGGTTTATGACCACTTGTCATAAACACACGCCATGTTGGATTCTATTTCTACTCGTAGTAGTGCAATCCAATCAGCTCCAATCTCAACAACAGAGAACAGTGCCAACAAGACCGATATAAGTACTCCGTCTTACTATGGGCGTTCTTCAGGAGCAGATTCTGCGGTTGCAATTCCTGTTCCTGGTTTGGAAAATCCAAATCCCATCTTCAACAGTGCAGCTATTTCGCCAGATTTCGATGGTGATGGTAAAGATGATAAATTCTGGCGTAACTCTCAAACTGGTGAAGTCGCCATTTGGTTCATGAACGGTAGAGAAGTTCGCTCTAGTGATTTTGTGAAGAATGCTGATGGTAGCAACCGAACAATGGGTGCAGACTGGGATTTTAGGATTGCCGATTTCAACGGTGATAACAAAACTGACGTACTCTGGCGCAATAAATCAACAGGTGAAAACGTCGTTTGGCTGATGGATGGCACAACAATTGCCTCTGAGGCTTCATTGGCGCAATTAGGCCCGGAGTGGACAGCTAGCATTGCAGATTTCAATGGAGATAAAAAAACTGACGTCCTTTGGCGGAACACGAACACAGGAGAGAACTCTGTTTGGCTGATGGATGGCACAACAGTTACCACTCCAGCTTCTCTAGAAACTACCGATACCAACTGGACAGCCAACATCGTTGATTTCAACGGCGACGCCAAGACAGACATCTTGTGGCGCAATCAAGCAACAGGTGAAAATACCTTATGGACAATGGATGGCACAAACGCTACCGCGTCTGCTTTGCCGACACTTGGTTCTGAATGGGAAGCTACCTTTGGCGATTTTGACCTCAATTACCAAACTGACGTTCTCTGGCGCAATAAAACAACGGGTGAGAACAAACTTTGGCTAATCAATGGTGGAAATGTCGGTACTGAAGCTGTTCTACCTACACTTGAGGGTGCAGGTTGGAAACCACTGATTGGTGACTTTGACGGCAATGGCAAGACCGATATCTTGTGGTCTAACCAGGAAACTGGTCAGAACAAGGTATGGCTAATGGATGGTGCAAATGTTGTTAGTGAAACTGAAAGGGATGCACCTAGCGCTGCCTGGATACCCAGTATAGGCGATTTTGATGGCGATGGTAGAACCGACATCTTCTCGCGCAATTACGAAACAGGTGAAAACGCCATTGTGACAATTGATAGTACCGATCCTCAGCCTTCAACTCTACCAACACTTGGTAAAGAATGGTACACTTTCTAGAAGATGACAATAAAGCTAATCGGCGACAACTGTACCTTCATGTGTAGATAAACCTTATTTGTTGTCAATTTGCTTGCCAATGTCGCACTCATTAACAGTAAGCGCTGAAACAAAAATCAAATCTGCCCAAGAATTTTCATTGATAGCGGGTAGTTGTTTAGGAGGTTTGCTAGTAAGATAGCCGACCATTGCCATCAAAATTAGCTGTTTTGACTAGAGCGATCGCGCGATTTTGTGCATATACAAGTGCATCTACCACCCGCTTATTCCGTAAATAAACAGTTAGATATCAAGTTGCTTTCAAAGATGTCATTTTTAATTTGTAATTGAATGCAACTTGGTAATGCTATGCACATAAATCTGTATTTGTAGTGAGTATTTAAGAATTCATTACAACTTTTTTACGTGCCCTTATATCTTAAAAAAGAGCAATTGTTAATCATCAACAACAGTTAAAAAAACACTATTTGTTAATATTTGACAAAAAAAATAATACAAAAAATGTAAAAGATTTATAGCAGTTCTAAATTGAGTTGACCAGAGATATTAGTAGGGACGCAATACCTTGCGCCCCTATTGTCTAATGGACGCAATCGAGAATTGCTATGTGAACACTGGTCATGAACAAACACTATGTCTGCCTCTAACAATTCCTTGAGTTTGTCTGTAGATACTAGTGCATCAAAATATGCTCAAATTGCTACAAATACTTTTGATGACAAGGTTGTCCCCAATACTAATTTCAGCCTTGGGCGTTCCTCAGAATCTATAGATGAAAAGCAGCCTTTAGCAGCTGCAAAAAACCCCAATCCTAATACCAGATTCAGCAATGCAGCAATTGTTGCTGATTTCAATGGCGACGGTAAAACTGATAAATTTTGGCGTAACCCGGAAACTGGTGAAACCGCTGTTTGGTTGATGGATGGCACTAACCCCAATGCAGCTTCTCTGCCTGCTGTTGATGCATCCTGGGACTTTGCTTATGCTGATTTCAACCGTGATAGCAAAACCGATATCTTCTGGCGGAATAAAAACAGTGGTGAAACAGTCATTTGGCTGATGGATGGCACAAATATTGCCACTCAGGCTTCATTACAGACAATAAATCCATCCTGGACTTTTAGCATTGCAGATTTCAATGGCGATGGTAAGAGTGATATTTTTTGGCGCAATGCTCAAACTGGTGAGAATGCTACTTGGTTTATCAATGATACAACAGTTACGACTGCGGCATTTTTACCCTCAGCTGACGCAACTTGGAATTACAGCATTGTCGATTTTAATGGCGATGGCAAGAACGATGTTTTTTGGCGCAACAATATCACAGGTGAAAATAAAGTATGGTTTATGGATGGTACAAATGCGTCGGAATACGGTTTGGCAAAATTAGAAGGTACTTGGGATTTTAGCAGTGGTGATTTTAATGGCGATGGCAGGACTGATATCCTCTGGCGCAATGCTGAAACTGGTGAAAATAGCGTATGGCTAATGAATGGCATTTTCATCAGTGGGGGTTCTCTATCAAATATGGACTCTGCTTGGAAATCTTCTATTGGCGACTTCAACGGCGATGGTAGGACAGATGTCTTCTGGCACAACGAGAATACTGGTGAGAATACCGCTTGGTTGATGGATGGCACATCAATTGGTACTGCGGCTTTTCTACCTGCAACTGACTTAGCTTGGCAGCCTAGCATCGGCGATTTTAACGGTGATGGTAAAACAGATGTCTTCTGGCGCAACAACACAACCGGTGATGATGTTGTTTGGCTGATGGATGGCACCACTGCCAATAGTGTTTCTATACCACAAGTTGCCCCTGGATGGTATGCTTACTAAAATTTTTTGGTGATGGAATATTTAGACTCACCTGAAGGGGGGATTGGGAATTGGGGATTGAAGATTGGGGATTGGGGATTGGGTAAAAATAAGTCAAAAGTTAAAAGCTAAAAGTAAAAAGAAAGAATTTTTTCTTTTACCTTTTTACTTTTTACTTCTCCAGTTCCTTTGCCCGATGCCCTTTCCCCTATGCCTCTTGCGCCATGCCTTCTGCCTTCTTATTACTTCCGAACTTGAGCACCAAACCCAGCTGCTTTAAACTGCTTCAGCTTTAAAGGAGTAGGCTGATTTGCTGGCACAGAAATTCTCAACTCAAAATCACTAATACCCGGTGGTACTTCCGCAATTGAACCAAGACGGGTGCGGTTTTGCATAACTGGGTCATTATTAGCATCATAGATGCGTCCAAAAATATCTGCGTCGTAGACTGTTTTATTGGTGGAATTTTCAGCTTTGCCGGTGACAAGAAAGCAATTAGCTGCCATCGTAGTGCCACTAGTAACCGCTCCTTTTGCGATTTCTGGTGGACACTGTTTGTAAGTTATGTCAGATAGTTTTATTTGTGTCAGCGCTACAGCGGGGGGAGTGAGCACCCACGATAATACCCCAAAAACGCAGGAAAAGAAAATAACCGTGAGCGATCGCAACAGCATAAAAGACACCATTAATAAATAGAACAATAGCTAACTTAAAACCCAGCTTATACTATTTTGGCTGTCAGGATTTGACTTATGAAGCTGACATATACTTTTTGAGGAATAGGAATTTTTCGTAATTTCTATGTTTTGGAAATTACATAACATTTACTGTATTTAGATTCACACCAATTTATATCATGTCCATCGAATTAACTAGATGATCGCAAGGGCAGTTTAGCTGATACATTCTCGTTGGGAGCTACGGATGAGCAATAAAACTTGCCCCTAGTGTACTGCTAAACCTCTTTGCGATTGTATAAACATTCAATTTTCAGTTTCTACAAATTTTGTAATAATTAGAAAAATAGCCCTGCAATTGCTATTAACTTATGACACCAGATGAGATTGAAGTAGCCTTGCAAGCAGCGTTTAATCGCTGTGAAACAGCTAGCTGCCCTCTCACTGATATGCAGAAACAGATATTACTGCAAGTAGTTGAGCAAATTCAGAAAAACCCCAATTCTACAGTGTCTGATTGTGACAATCCCCTAGATGAATTGACATCGCAAGAGTTACAAGCATTTTTACGTTTTGTCAAAGCCCAAGAGGAAAAAAATTTTTCATGGAAAGTTAAGTTACTGAATGACTGGCTACAAGAAAATGACTCCAAAGAGGTACAATTTATTCGCGATCGCTACGGTTTGCAATGGCTCAATCGCATTCAGCCATATCATTTTAATCGGTTTTCTTTTGAGGACACATTAAAACTAAAGGTGGGCGATCGCATTGAAATCTGCAATGCGCTGTGGGAATGGGTACAAGACGATGGCCCGTGTACTCGTGAATGGTTTCCCTGCGTCGTCATTCAGGTAGATGAAGTTAAAAATAGCCATGATTCCTTTACTAACTGCATCATCCGCTTCAATAACGGCGCTGAATATGAAATTCAAGGCGTGTACGAATGGAATCGCTATTATTGGCGCTGGGCAAATGATGGTAAGCTGTGAGGCTTTTAATTTACCCATTTGGGTAGAGTGGGAGAGTGGGAGAGTGGGAGAAGGTAGACACGTTTTCTCTAAAGTGAAAAAGATGGAAATTATATGCGCGAAGCTTAAAAGGTTATTAACTTCCTATTACCCCAAACCCAGATGCTTTTGCAAAGCTTGACGCATCACATCCACAGGCACAGTTTCCTGTTGTAACCAGATTTTCAACGCTGCTGCGCCTTGTTGGACAAGCATTTCCAATCCATCTATAGCTATTGCACCCACCTGTTGCGCCTGTTGTAAAAATTTCGTCGGATTTGGGGTGTAAATCAAATCATAGGCGATCGCACCTGGTTGCAAATCTGCCATTTCCTCTGCACTCAAAGGCGACTCTTCCACCTTGGGATACATGCCAATAGGAGTTGTGTTCACTAGTAAGTGTGCTTGCGGAATTAACTGTGGCAATTCTTCCCATTTATGGATGTCAAGATTAACTGCTAGGGGTGAATTTTCCCAACTCTTGCGGAATTCTCTTAACCGCTGCACGTTGCGCCCAACAACATGAATTTCTGCACAACCCAACTGCGTACAACCTGCTACAACTGCCCTCGCTGCACCACCATTACCCAAGATCACTGCTATTTTTTGACTCCAGTTTTGGTGATATGTTTGCAAAGGAGCGAGAAATCCTTCCACATCAGTATTTGTACCAAGCCATTGGTTATGTTTACGCACAACTGTGTTGACTGCTCCCACAGCTTGGGCAATTGGTTCGATCGCTGATAAAAAAGGTAATATCGCCTGTTTGTGAGGAATTGTAACGCTAAACCCCACAACCCCAATAGCTGCAAAACCAGCAATAGCGGCTTGTAGATCCTCTGGTTTAATCGGAAAGGGAAGGTAGATATAATCCAGTCCCAAGTGAGCGATCGCTGCATTGTGCATCACTGGTGATAGTGAATGCTCTACCGGATGCCCAATCACTCCTAGCAATTTGGTTTTGCCTGTAATTAATTGTTGCATTTCCTTAAGAAATTGAACCGCCTGAACACCAAGGACAATAAAAAATGAGAAACTTGTGTTTGGCGCTATTAGACCGTAAATTATCAGCCTAGCATCTGCAAAAGCTCAAATAAAATTATTAAAATTAATAAAATATACTTAACATTTCTTTGGAATCATGCAGGCAACGACAGCCTTCTCTACAAACCCAATTCCCGGCAAATATTGGCAGTGGCGAGGGCATAATGTTTACTACGTACAAGCAGGAAAACCTCAGCCCCAACGTCCACCTCTGTTATTAGTGCATGGGTTTGGTGCTTCTACTGACCACTGGCGCAAAAATATCGCCGAACTGTGTAACGATTTTGAAGTTTGGGCGATCGACTTGTTGGGATTCGGACGTTCAGCCAAGCCAAAATTGGAGTATGGCGGTAACTTGTGGCGCGATCAACTGTATGACTTTATTACGCAAATAATAGGTCAAAAAGCAGTACTAGCAGGTAATTCCCTTGGTGGTTATGCTAGCTTGTGTGTTGCAGCCCAACGTTCTGATGCAGCGGCTGGTTTGGTGTTACTCAACAGTGCAGGCCCGTTTAGCGAGAAGCAGCCTACAGCTGAACCGGAAGCATTGCAAGCCCAAATTGAACCACCCCAACAACAACCGGAACCGTTACAAAAACTGTTGGGCGATGTTGCCAAGTGGATTTTTCAACAACCTTTAGCCCAGTTTGTGTTATTTCAATACGTGCGGCAAAAGAGGATAATTCGGCAAACCCTAGAGAAGGTTTATCTTGACAAAAGTGCGATTACAGACCAATTAGTAGAAGAAATTTATCGCCCTGCTTGCGATTCGGGTGCTTTTGATGTGTTTTCCTCGGTCTTCAGGACTCCCCAAGGAGAAAAAGTTGATATCCTCTTAAAGCAATTAACTTGTCCGTTATTGCTATTGTGGGGAGAAGCCGATCCTTGGATGCAAGCGAGAGAACGTTCTCAGAAGTTTCGGCAATACTATCCTGAACTGACAGAACACTTCTTGCGGGCAGGCCATTGTCCTCATGACGAAGTACCAGATCAGGTCAATTCTCTGCTGCGGGATTGGGTTTGTTCGGTAGTTATGAGTTAGTGGTTAGTAGTTAGTGGTTAGTAGTACCCCTGTCAAGGTGTGAGTCTTGGAAATGGATTTTTCTTGGTGCCTTAGTGTCTTGGTGAGTCCACTTGCCGTCTTGGACGCCACATGCTTTATGCCGGGAGACCCGTCCACCGCAGTGGCTCCGCTTCCCGTCACGTAGACGCGCAGCGGCTTCCCGTAAGGGTAGGCAAAGTGGCGAACCCGTAGACGCGCAGCGGCTTCTCGTAGAGTAGGGTGTTTCAATCATTCTTTTTTCACCACCAAGACACTAAGGCACTAAGAGGAAAATAGTCTTCTCTACTAAGATTTGGGTTCGCTAGTAGTTAGTAGTTGTCTACTAACTACTAACTACTAACAGTTATTACGAGAAATATTTATAGCAACTGAGTTATTTTACAACTAAAGATTTAATTTGTTGCTCTGTCTCGTCATTAATAATTTCAGAGCCAACGGTGGGATTATCAAGATTAACCTTGATAAAATTTGTCTCATCTTTTTCTGTAAACTTTTTATCGTTGTCAGAATCTTTGAGAATTTTGATAAAAATTGCGCCTGCACTTTGCACAATAGTTGAATTCAGAATCTGAGTATTATCTGGTGTAATTTGCTTGAGATTCTTACCTGAAAAATCAGATATATAGCCTATCCTAGCATCTTGGTAGTCTAGTTTTTTATCTCCATTAGTATCGCTATCAACTATTTGATATAACCAAAATTTAGTGGAGGATTTACCTGCTTTTTTGTAATCTAATAAATCGAAAGCATGAATAATTGCTTTTTTACTTAATAAAAGATGGGTTTTGCCATCTTTTTTAGAATAAAAAATAATGTTATAATAACTCTTTGGATTTTCATACGAAGATGACAAGTTAAATCTATCCTGATTTTTATCTGCTAGACCAACTGGAATCATCAAATAGTCTGATTCTTCTTTGATTATTATGTCACCGTAAAAAAGATTTGGCTGTAGCTGTTGCTGAGCATTTGCTTTTGTCTGTTCTGTTTGTCTAGTAACAGTTCCCTCACAGGAAAAAGAAAGTATAGCCACAATCGTCAATGCAGCTATTCTCTTAAAAAAACTATGATTTATCATTCAATCAATTCTCCAGCAGGATATGTTGCTGTCCAATTTTATTCGCTGCTGGGTAATTGTCTAGAAACTCAAAAACCTGGCCAGAGGTGACCAGGTTCTGCAAACTCCTGAATGATCAAATCGATGTTCTCGTTAAGTTTAGAAAAAGAAGACAACTAAGGTGGACATCACTAGTTGCAAACCTAGCATAATTGCGTTTTTCCGCTTTGGGATTTGGCCTCCCCTTGTTTCAATCTTTAGGGGAAATGTGCCACTTAAATTTTCGTTATGCTGAAAGCTTGCTCGGGCTTTATGACGGGGGACACCGAGTCATTTGCCCATTCAGTTTGATTGTGCCTTGTTTGGTGTCCTACTTATTAAGTTATCACTTCAAAAATAATTAGCAAGTCCCTTTTAACCGAAGTTTACGAGTCTTTAAACTTCTCAACACAACAGATAAATTTGTTGGTTGTTGGTAGTTGTTTGTTGTTTGGAAATACTAACCCAACCAACAACCAACGACCAACGATCAACAATTAACTATCAATTCCACATAACCGATGAACTATCATCCAAATGGTCGGTGACGATACGTCCTATGGCATCGATTTCTTGAAGTTCAGCTTGTGAAAGTTGAATAGCAGCAGCCTGGGCGTTGTCTGTTGCTTGTTGGGGATGGCGTGCGCCTGCGATCGCCTGAGTTTGCGGTTGGGCTATTAACCACGCCAGCGCTAATTGAGCTAGACTGCACTGATGGCGTGCTGCAATTGGACGTAGTTTTTCTAAAGCTTGTTGGG
The DNA here is from genome assembly GCF_000517105.1 of Fischerella sp. PCC 9605. Classification (GTDB taxonomy): domain Bacteria; phylum Cyanobacteriota; class Cyanobacteriia; order Cyanobacteriales; family Nostocaceae; genus PCC9605. The sequence continues at coordinate 274,795 of NZ_KI912154.1, forward strand.
CGCGAACAAAGTTTTCTCCCTGAAACAGTATATTTTTAGCACGGTTATCTTGAGGGTCAAATTTATGATCGGGGGGAAATTTACCTGTTAATAACCCTTGTGCTAGCGGTGAGTAGGCAAGGATGGAGATATTATTTTCTATACAATATGGCATGGTATCCTTTTCTACCTGCCGCCAGAATAGGGAATAGGGCGGTTGTAAGCTATCTATTCGTCCGTACTTGGCTGCTTCTTCTAACTGGGTGCGGGAAAAGTTAGAAACACCGATCGCCCTGATTTTACCTTGCTGTTTGAGGTGGTTGAGGGCGTTCATTGTCTCTTCTATGGGAACTATTTCACTGTTGAACGCGCCAGAAGGCCAATGAATTTGGTAAAGATCGATGTAGTCAGTTTTGAGATTTTTCAAAGAGCGATCGCAAGCCTCGATGACTTGATCGTACTTGAGATGGTTGGCAAAAACCTTAGTAGCATACTCGACTCGATCGCGCACATCAGATAAAGCTTCGGCAACAATTCGCTCTGAATGTCCGTCACCATAGACTTCATCTGTATCTATGGTAGTGATGCCAGCTTCAAAAGCTGCACGTATGGCTTTAATCGACTCCGTATCTTCAATTCCCACCCACGCTTTTTTACCAGCTTGCCAAGTTCCCATGAGAATGGGTGTAGTTTTCACATCCGATTTACTCAAGCGACGCTTTTCCATAAATACTCCTGGCATTCATCTCCACAGATAGTGACATAGTGTATCGATCTTGGCGTCAAATAAAATCGGAGTTAAAGTAGATGCTTATGGTGACTACAACTTTTCACGCACTCAAAGAATGGGCAGTTGCCGTCACTGCTTTAGAAGCTGGCAAAACAATTATGCTGCTTCGCAAAGGCGGTATCCACGAACGCAACGGACGTTTCCAAGTTGCCCACGATCGGATTTTGCTCTACCCGACTTACGAACATCAACAGCCTTTTCTACTAAAACCTGAGTATGCCAATCTTGTTTATCCTGTGACACCAGGCTGGCGTCCAGAAACAGTTCGCATTGGCAGTTGGGCAAAAATCACCGATATTTTTCCTGTCAATGACGAAGCAATAGTTAGCGCCTTGCTTCCGTTTCATATTTGGAACGAGCATTTTATTAGCGATCGCCTGAAATGGAAAGTGCGCCAACCATTGTATATTCTGTTGTTACGGGCTTACAAACTACCCCAAGTTCAGGAAATTCCCTATCTTTGTGAATATGGAGGTTGTAAGTCATGGATTGATTTAGCCCAACCGATTGATATACGAGGAGTAGAACCAGTTTTATCGGATTCCACTTACTCTCAGCTAGTAACGGAAATTCGCGATATCGTCGGTGACAAGTTCTATGCGCCATGCGTCTGAAGCAGACAGAGTTCTTGCTGAATCAGCATTCAGAAGACTGAAGCTAGGAGTTGCATAAGTTATTTCCAGGCAGAATTTGCTTCATCTTGAAAGTGCAGCTATATCTTTAAGCAGCGACAAGGGCTATTTCTCTTTCCAATTAGCCTCGCTGCACGCCTGTTTTAGGCATCCATTGCATTTTCAAAACTAACAGATAATAAAATCACATAGCTTTATATAAATCTATTATCAATAAATCGTAGTTGTTGATACACCCAAGTTTTTTTACAGCACTTAACATGATTTGAACATAGTTGTTTTGTTATTGCTACTTGTTTTCTATGAAGAAGTTTTGATTATTACTCAAACCTAGGAAAGAAGTATTTGATGTTACGCATCTATCTAAAATAAAGCAAAAGCTATCCCACTGGGGTGAAGTTGAGCTTGACAAAATTCTGCTATTATGCATCTAAAGCAAAACACAAAGGAGTTTGCCATGCATCGAAGAATGTGCTGGTTATCTGCATCTGGTGACAATGGGGAAAAGATTTTGCATTTGCAAACTGCACCCAATGAACCATGGCGTCCTTATACGACTTTTCGCCAATTTGCAGTACCAGATTACAACATACCAGGCGGTTCTAAAGGCTGGGCAACTTACCAAAAACTTTTGAAAGCTGGTTGGACTTTAGTACCTACTGCACTAGCAAATGAGTTTTCTGCATCAGTCGCTCCAGTAGAGTTGTAATATCAGGTTTAGTTACATACTTATCATTGCGATTAATATGGGAACGCGATCATTTTTGAATGATGAGTAATGAGACAAACTTGATATGGAGTCAGAAATTATGTATCCTGAAAAACTTTGCCGTTGAGAATTTATAGTTCATAATTTTAAAAGCCTCTGGGGGAACCTTCGCCACGCGGATCGGCTGCTCCTTCTAAGGTTCCCTCTGGTGTGAGTGCGAGCGCATTAATATTACCCCAAGGTTTGGTTTCTGGTTTAAATTTATGCCCCCGGCGCTGTAACTCTACCAAAGTCAGAGCATCGAAAGCAAAAGGTTCTAGTCGCAATTCATCGGGAAGCCATTGATGATGGAAGCGGGGGACAGAAACGGCTGCACCAACATCCATATTGTATTCCAGCACATTCAGGATGACTTGCAGCACTTGGGTGATGATAGTTCCACCACCAGGCGCACCCACTACCAGACGGAGGCGATTGTGTTCCGTGACAATTGTCGGAGTCATACTAGATAGGGGTGTTTTGCGTGGTGCGATCGCATTAGCTTCATTACCCACCAAACCAAAAGCATTCGGCACTCCCGGCGCAGCAGCAAAATCATCCATTTCGTTGTTGAGTACAATTCCAGTTCCATCCGCAACCACGCCAGCTCCAAATCCCGTGTTAATAGTGAAGGTAAGACTTACAGCGTTGCGTTGTGCATCCACTACATTCAGATGACTGGTTTCTGTAGATTCGTGGCGAGGCGTGTAGAACCCCACCCCTAACCCCTCCCCGCTGGCGGGGAGGGGAAGAAGTGCTCCCTCTGTTTGCTTGCGTAGAGGAAAAACTACTCCCTCTGTGTGCTTGTGTAGAGACTTGTGTAGAGGAAAAACTACTCCCCCTCTCTGCTTGCGGAGAGGGGGCTGGGGGGTGAGGTTCTGCTGTAGCATCTTGATATCTGCTGGTTTCACTTCACTAGCAGCCCTAGCCCTATTCATAATTATTTCTGCACGGCGCAGTCGGGCGTAAGCGGGAGCGGTTAGTTGTTGTACTGGTACTTTGATAAAATCAGGATCGCCTAAAAATTTTGAGCGATCGGCATAAGCAATTTTCATCGCTTCCACCATCAGGTGGATCGCATCTGGATGACGCCAACCCAAAGATTTTAAATTGGTTGTACCGATAATATTTAACATTTCTAATAGGTGAACGCCTCCCGATGAAGGAGGTGGCATTGAGCAAACTTTCGCTTGACGAAAATTGCCACACACAGGATTGCGCCAGATGGGTTTATATAACTTCAAGTCTGCCAAAGTAATTAAACCACCGTTTTTGGACATATCGGCAGCAATGGCACGGGCAATATTTCCGGTGTAGAAACTGCGTGGATTACGAGAAATTTCTGTTAAAGTCCGCGCTAGATCGCGCTGCACCAGTTTTTCTCCTGGTTGATATAAATCTCCCTGACGAGTGAAAATTGCCCGCGCTGCTGGGTTACTAAGAATTACATCCCTGCGATTTTCATACTCTGGTATGGAACGCCAAGTTACCTGAGAACTAAGGATAAAGCCATCTTTTGCCAGGGCGATCGCCGGTTTTACCACCTCTCGCCACGGCAGTTTACCATAACGACGATGAACTTCGTACAGTCCCGCCACTGTTCCTGGTGTCGCCACTGCCAAATGACCATTCACACTTGCATTCGGACGCACCTTGCCTTTAGCATCCAAATACATATTTCTTGTTGCTTTTAGAGGTGCGCGTTCGCGAAAATCTAAGGCTTTAATTTCCCCTGTCTTTGAATCACGCAACAGCAGAAAGCCTCCGCCACCAATTCCCGCAGAAAACGGTTCTAGCACTGAAATGGCAAAAGTCGTCGCTACCGCTGCGTCAACAGCATTACCACCCTTGCGTAACATTTGTAATCCTGCATCACTAGCGAGAGGATGTGCAGACACCACCATTCCCTTTTTCGCGCGTAAGGGTAAGACAACGCTAGCAGATACCTGTTTTTGGTTACAAAATAGTAATGCAGAAACGCACAAATAAAAAACAAAACCTGAAAACCGCGTAGATTGGTAAAGCTTACGCATTGACTTCTAATACTGGTTTGATCAAATTATGAGGCTTACGCAAGTATCACACAGATAGCGTACAGCTAGAAACTTTGCATCTTGTTATTTTAGGGCAGGCGATCGCCTATCTACCGAATTGAGGGAATACCAAAAAGTTGTAGCGACTGTCTTGATTGTCAAGCGATCGCTAAAAGAAGTTGACGCAACTGGGGAACCGCTTCGCTGATTGGGCGGTGCCAGGTAGGGGCAGCAAGACCTTGCTTGAGTTAGTAGCGTAGATAGTCGTGCCCCCACCAGGCACTCCGCTGTCGCCGCCCAATCTTCCCCAGTTGCTGAATCACTGGTGGGGGCAGCAAAACAATGGATAAAAAACCCTAAATAGATGGGATGTATAAAAATGTCAGTGCGACTAAGCGTTAACAATTGGTTGAAAGTTGTCACAAATGCGCCAAGGCAAATGATCTCGAAGCATTGCATTTAAAATAACTAACATTTTATGAACACAAGCAGTTAGAGCAAGTTTTTTAGATTTACCACGCTCGACAAGGCGCTCATAAAAGGCTTTGATAACAGGATTGTGACGTATTGCGACAACAGCACCCATATAGAGAGTGGCACGAACATGGGCACGACCACCATTAATCATCCGTTTACCTTTATGTTGACCGCTATCATGATTGATAGGTGCAACTGCTACTAAGCGAGAGATTTGTTTGGCAGTTAGCTTTCCTAGTTCTGGTAAATCCGAAACAATAGTTGTGGAAATAACTTGACCAATTCCAGGAGTAGTTTTGAGTAAATTAACTTTATCAATCCATTGTTGGTTATTTTGAGCCAATTCCTCAATTTCTTGATTAAGTTGTTTCAGACGTTGAGCAAGGTAATCAATATGCGCCTCAATATCTGCCAAAGCTTTACCACGAGCGCGAGTACGGCGATTTTTCTCAGCAGTTTGCATTTCAACTAATTGTCGTCTGCGACTAATTAATTCAGATAATTGACGCGCTCCTTCGGATTCAATTGCTAAAACCTGAGGTTTCATTGCTTCCCCAAAGTGTGCCAAAATTTGTGCATCAATTGCGTCGGTTTTTGCGAACCGACCTGTGGCTTTAGCAAAATCTCGCCCTTGCCGTGGATTAATTAATGCAACTGGTAAAAGTGCTGCCTGTAATTGAATTACTAGCTCTGTTTCTAATCCTCCTGTTGCTTCCAGTACAATCAGATTTAAATCGTAGGATTTAAGTTGCTCTACTAGATGAGATATTTCTACTTCTGTATTTGCCAGTTGGAATGCTTTACCCATTGGACGGATATAAACATCTAGAGTGGCTTTACTGACATCAATGCCTACCCATTGATTCATATTTTCCATTTTTTTACTCTTAACTATTTTGTCAAGAAGTGTTGAATTCATCCCCCTGATTTCACTCATCCTTGCCCGATACGGACTGTATACTTTAAATATCAGTAATTAAAGTTTTGCCCAAGCGCGACTGTTCGAGTTCTGTCATGGAGATTGTTGTAGTGACCCATGCTACAAAGCGGTCTTTAATGACCTAGGGTGCGACGGTTTACTACTTCTTCTAAGATACAAGGGTGCGTTAGCCAGAGGCATAACGCACCCTACTGGCGTGACCGTCTTAAAATAGTGCAATAAATTTTTGTGGTGCGGGCATCTTGCCCGCATCGGACAGGCGAGACGCCTATCCCACAAGAAAATCATATTGCATCAAATTAGCCCGGTCACGCTAGTAGTGGCGTGACCGTCTTAAAATAGTGCAATAAATTTTTGTGGTGCGGGCATCTTGCCCGCATCGGACAGGCGAGACGCCTATCCCACAAGAAAATCATATTGCATCAAATTAGCCCGGTCACGCTACTACGATTGGATATTTTTTTTAATTGGAAGTCCCTAAAACTATGTGTAGGAATATAGACGGAGATTGCAGTCATCCCTCGTCCTTGGCTGTCAATTGCTAACATAACTTTTTATAACAATTTATAACAATTTTTAAAATTCCCTACTTGATAGTTAACTAATATGTCATCATGGAAGGTGAGAATTGATTCGGTGATGTGTTTGTTTTTGGTATTGACAGGCTTTTCCCTTTTGGTATTTACAGACTTGTCTCCGAAATCTAAATCTATACACTCTTGTGATTTTGGAGACAATGTATGTCAGTTTATGTAGGCAATCTCTCTTATGATGTTACAGAAGACGCTCTGAATGCTGTTTTTGCAGAATACGGTTCTGTAAAGCGGGTTCAGTTGCCCACTGACCGTGAAACAGGTCGTCTGCGCGGCTTTGGTTTTGTCGAAATGAGTACAGACGCTGAAGAATCAGCTGCCATTGAAGCTCTTGATGGTGCTGAATGGATGGGTCGCGATCTCAAAGTAAATAAGGCTAAGCCCAGAGAAAACAGAGGTTCGTTTGGTGGTGGTAATCGCAGAAATAACAACTTCCGCGATCGCTACTAAGTGAATATAGGCTTTTCTCTTTTAGCTCCTTTTTGCTGCTGGCACAAGCGGTCAGAATATTTCTGTCGCTTTATGCCTGCGTCAATTTAAGAGAGCAGGTGCTGTTTCTAGATCCATCAGTAAGAGCACTTAATTGAATCTAATATAGGCTCAAGTAGAAATGCTTGAGCCTTTTCGATCAATATTAAAACTCTCCTGCTAATGCGGCAACGCACCGTTCGCAAATCAGGGGATGTTCGGCATTCTCTCCCACATGGGTGGAGTAATTCCAGCAGCGATCGCATTTTTGCCCCTCTGCTTCCAGTACACCAATTCCCCATGCATCTGCCTGCAAGTTATATTTTGAGCCTTGCAGTTTTTGTGGTGCATCCACAATTTCTACCTGGGAGGTGATGAACAAGTAGCGGAGTTCGTCTACACCGTTGCTGCTGCCCGTATCCAGTGATTTTATCGCCACACGTAACTGCTCATCAGCTACATAAAGTAAGATTTTCGCTTCTAGAGAAGAACCAATCATTTTTTCTACTCTAGCCTGTTCTAACACCTTATTGACATCAATGCGGATTTCTCGCAGTTGTTGCCAGAATGCTGCTAGTTCTGGATTATGCCACTTTTGGTCGAACTGCACCCAACCAGCTTCAAACACTGATTTATAAGGAGTTTTGTAGGGGAGATATTGCCAGATATCTTCTGCTAAGTGACATAACACAGGCGCGATCGCCTTCGCCAAATTTTCCAACGCATGCCAATACACTGTTTGACAACTGCGACGGCGTAAAGCATTAGCGTCACTGATATATAGCCTGTCTTTGGCGACATCCATATAAAAGTTGGATAAGTCCACCACGCAGAAATTTTGGACTGTTTGGAAAAAGCGGAAGAATTGGAAGCTGTCGAAAGCTGCTGTAACTTCCTGGAATACTTCCGTCATCCGGTGCAGCATGTATTGATCTAGCTGCGGTAATTGATCGTAAGGGATCGCGTCTTTTTCTGGGTCAAAATCGTGCAAGTTACCCAAGAGGTTTTTGGCGGTGTTGCGAAACTTATTGCGGATATCGACAAGTTGTTTGATGATATTGCCACCCAAACGCACATCGGAGGAATAATCTACCGACGACACCCACAACCGCAACACATCAGCGCCGTAAGCTGGTTCTTTTTTCTGGTCTTTCCCTCCCTCGATCACAATTGCTGGATCGACCACATTCCCCAACGACTTACTCATTTTCCGCCCTTGTTCATCTAGCACAAAGCCGTGTGTCAACACGGTTTTGTAGGGCGCAATGTCGTTAACCGCCACACTAGTAAGCAAACTCGACTGGAACCAGCCCCGATGTTGATCTGAACCTTCCAGGTACATATCCGCAGGGTAGCGTAACTCCGGACGCTGCTTGACTACAGCTGCCCACGATGAACCAGAATCAAACCACACATCCATCGTATCCGTACCTTTGCGGTAGGTGCGGCCGTTGTGGCGGTATTTCTCTGGTAACAACTCCGCTACGGGAAGTTCCCACCAAGCATCGGAACCTTTTTGGGCAACGATCGCTTGCACGTGGGCGATCGTTTCCTCATTCAGCAGTGGTTCCCCGCTGGCTTCGTCGTAGAATACAGGAATTGGCACACCCCAGCTGCGCTGGCGGGAGATACACCAGTCAGAACGATCGGCAACCATCGGCGTAATTCTATTTTCCCCTTGAGCCGGAATCCATTTAACAGTGGCGATCGCTTTTAGCGCTTCTTCTCGGAATCCTTCCACAGAAGCAAACCACTGTTCTGTCGCGCGGAAAATTGTTGGTTTCTTTGTCCGCCAATCGTAGGGGTACTTGTGAACGTAGGGTTCTTCTTTCAACAAGGAACCCGCCGCCGTTAGTGCATCAATTACCCCCTGATTACCATCACCAAGCACATTCAACCCAGCAAATTGTCCCGCCTCCTCAGTAAAGTTACCATTGTCATCCACTGGGGCGAGGATAGGCAGACCATAACGCTGACCAACGATGTAGTCTTCTTGACCGTGACCGGGGGCAGTGTGTACTAACCCAGTACCAGACTCAGTGGTCACGTAATCACCGCTAATCACAATCGGACTTTCGCGATCGTACAAGGGATGGCGGTAGGTAGAATGTTCTAAATCTTTCCCTTTGAATGTGGTTCTTACGGTTAATTGAGTTCCGAAAGTGGCTGAGAGGCGTTCCACCAAATCAGCAGCAACGATGAGGTAGCGGAACTTCACCCCCTCACTCCCTCTTTCTGCTTGCGGGGGGTGGGGTTCAACCTCAACAACCGCGTAGTTCAGTTCTGGATTTAGTGCTACCGCCAAATTTCCGGGAATTGTCCAAGGTGTAGTCGTCCAGACTGCGACACCCAACTCCGGCAAAAATTCACCCAGTGCAGGTTTTACCGTCTCCGCTAAACTCGTCACCTCAAAAGCAGTATAGATACTGCGGGAAGTGTGCCCTTCTGGATATTCCAACTCAGCTTCCGCCAGGGCGGTTTTAGAACTGGGACTCCAGTGAACCGGCTTCAAACCGCGATAGATGTAACCTTTTAACACCATCTGCCCGAACACACCGATTTGTGCCGCTTCGTATTCCGGCGTTAGGGTTAAATATGGGTGTTCCCAATCTCCCCAAACACCGTAGCGCTTGAAACATTCGCGCTGTTCGTTTACGGTTTTGAGGGCAAATTCTTTCGCTTTCTGTCGCAGTTGTAAAGGCGTCAAGTTTTGCCGTTCAGCAGATTTCATGTTCTGCAAAACTTTGAGTTCAATCGGCAATCCGTGACAGTCCCAGCCAGGTACGTAGCGAACTTTACGCCCGCGCAGCAATTGGTAGCGATTAATAATGTCTTTGAGAATTTTATTTAAAGCATGACCAATATGCAGAGAGCCGTTGGCGTAGGGTGGCCCGTCGTGCAGTATAAATAATTCGCCTGGATTTTTTTCGGAGAGGCGATCGTAAATTTGATTCTCTTCCCAGAATTTTTGAATTTCGGGTTCACGCTTGCTAGCGTTTGCCCGCATATCAAATTTTGTCTTGGGTAAGTTTACTGTGTCTTTGTAGCTTCCAGTTTCTGTCACAGTTTCATGCCTGAATTAGCAGCAAAGGATGTTCCAATAATTATAGAATCCATGCGTCCAGAACGGCTAACTAGTGCAAGAAGACTGCTATGCAGCAGGCAAAAAGCCTACAATGTAGCTTTTCAGCCTTTTCAATTCGCTGATGTTACCAGTCACGATCGCCAATGCGATCGCTCAGCAGTCTATTTTACCTGCATCAATCTTATATCATGCGTATTTTCACTGTACGAAAAATAATTTTTCGCACTCTACTCAGTAAGATCGAGTTTACGAATTTCACGGCAATACTTCCAAGTATCTGTTTTTCGCTAGACTAACAGTTAAGTCACTCATACCTAATTGTTGCGATTATGGAATCAATAATCGTGGTCGGGCTTGTCATCGGTTTTGTGCTGCTGTTTATGCCACGCTCAAAGTCATCATCGAAACCGAAAACCTGTAATTGCCCACTTTACGATACATGTCAGCATAAACAATCGATCGACAAAATTATGGCTGGCGATCGGGGAAATACTCGTGACTCAACTGACTAAAAGCGTCAAATATTTTGATGCAACTCAATTCAAGCATTCTTTACTACGAGACAGAAAGCCAAAAAGCCAATTTTATGAGCTTATTATCTTCTGCTTCCTGCTTTCTGCCTTTTCGTACTTATTTAACTAGTGCGATCGTTGTGCGGTCTTTGCTCAGTTTGCTCAGTTTGCTCAGTTTGCTCAGTTTGCTCAGTTTGCTCAGTTTGCTCAGTTTGCTCAGTTTGCTCAGGCGGTGCTTCCGCTGGCGGAGCAAGTTCAGCATCAGGAGCAATTTCTTCAACAGAAATTTTTTCTATTTCTTCTGCTACTGCTTCTGCTTCAGCAGCAGCTTCTTTAGCAGCTTCTACCAATTCAGGTGATGGAGGATGGGGTGGAATTGCTTCTGGTACGCTCTCGGTTTTGGCTTCTGTGTCTGTAGTTGCAGGTGTCTCTGTGGGTTGTTCTGTAGTGGTGACTGCTTCTGGTGGTTGTTCAGTTGTAGAAGTACGATTATCGGCAATCTCAACAGCTGGTTTTTCTGAGGGTTGAGGGGTTGCAGGTGTCTTTTTGCTTGTAGTCTGTTGTACCCGGTCTTTCACACCAGAGAAGATACCACCAATACTATTTTGTATCTGGGCAAGCCGCTGTGGAAGCGATAACTTAGTAGCCTGCTCCTGAATAGCCGTTTGCACAGTTTCCGCACTGGGTACTGGGGTTTGTTGTACCTTTGGTGTGAGTTGACGACGCAATGAAAGTGTTTGCCAACCAAACCAACCCAAAAGCGCCACACTTGCCACATGGCCCAGCAGAAGACCCCCTGTAATGCGTGGTGCAAACACCCATAACATTAACGCATAGAACAGACCTACACCACTCCAGATAAAATCATTCTTGCGGTGGATTTCCGGAAAAAAGAAAGCTGCTAGATAAATCGCTATACTACCGAGGCCGACTGCCAACGCCAGGACATGTGCCAGCATTTTGTGGTTTCTCCTTACTATGTCATTGGACTATGGATTGTTGGTCATTGGTCATTGGTCATTGGTCATTAGTCATTGGTCATTAGTTACCAACTACTAACCACTAACCAATGTACAGACGTGCCATGGCACGTCTCTACAACCACTAACTACTAACTACTAACCACTAACTAATTTTGCAGATTTTGCCAAAGATTGTTGATTTCAATACAAATTAAAATTAATTATCTGTGTAGATTGTGTATTTATACTCTATTCCCGAACTTTTAATGTCTTCTTTAGGGGAGAAGTGATGATCTCGAACTACCCTAAAGATAAAAGGATCTGGAAGAGTTAGCCAAAAACTTTATGACACTACAAAGCTTCGGTGTGATTGGGTTAGCCGTGATGGGGGAGAATATCGCTCTCAACGTTGAGCGTAATGGCTTCCCAATCGCAGTTTACAATCGCTCACGCGAAAAAACCGATAAATTCATGGCGGAGCGCGCTCAGGGTAGAAACGTCAAACCTGCTTTTACCTTGGAAGAGTTTGTCGCTTCTCTGGAACGTCCCAGAAGAATTTTAATTATGGTGCAAGCTGGTAAGCCTGTGGATGCAGTGATTGGCCAGCTCAAACCTCTGCTTGATGAAGGCGACATCATTATCGATGGTGGCAACTCTTGGTTTGAAGATACGGATCGACGCACGCAAGAATTAGAACCGGCTGGATTTCGGTATATTGGTATGGGCGTGAGTGGCGGTGAAGAAGGGGCGCTTAACGGTCCCTCTTTAATGCCAGGAGGTACTGAAAGCTCCTATCAGTATCTATCGCCAATTTTCAATAAAATTGCCGCTCAAGTCGATGATGGTCCTTGTGTGACTTATGTCGGTCCTGGTGGTTCTGGTCACTATGTGAAAATGGTACACAATGGCATTGAGTACGGCGATATGCAACTGATTGCTGAAGCCTACGATTTGCTGAAGAATGCCGCTGGACTAGATCACAAACAACTACACGAAGTTTTTGCGGAATGGAACACTACCGACGAACTCAATTCATTTTTGATTGAGATCACTGCCAATATTTTCCCCTACATTGACCCAGATACCAATTTACCTTTGGTTGAGTTGATTGTAGACTCAGCTGGACAAAAGGGAACCGGACGCTGGACAGTGCAGACAGCGTTGGAGTTGGGAGTTTCTATACCGACAATCACCGCAGCAGTAAATGCCCGAATTATTTCTTCCTACAAGCAAGAGCGGGTGGCTGCATCCAAGGTACTCACGGGCCCTTCTGGTAAGTATGATGGGCAAATTAAGGGCTTTGTCAACATGGTCAGGGATGCCCTTTATTGCTCAAAAATCTGTTCATACGCTCAAGGAATGGCACTGCTATCCAAAGCTTCACAGACATATAACTGGAATTTGAAGCTGAGTGAATTGGCGCGAATTTGGAAGGGTGGTTGCATCATTCGCGCTGGGTTCTTGAACAAGATTAAGAATGCTTTTAATGAAGATCCAGAGCTGCCTAACCTATTGTTGGCTCCGGAATTTAAGCAAACGATTCTTGATCGCCAAGCAGCTTGGCGCGAAGTATTGGCAACTGCTGCCAAATTAGGTATTCCCGCACCAGCATTTAGTGCATCTCTAGATTACTTTGATAGCTATCGCCGCGATCGCTTGCCCCAAAACCTCACTCAAGCTCAACGCGATTATTTCGGTGCTCATACCTACGAACGCATCGATAAACCAGGTGTTTTCCATACCGAATGGGTGCCCATTACTGAGAAGTCGTAGTCAATTTTCGTCCAAATTTCGGTAATCGTTACGCTAAAGCAAGGGTACAGCTACACACACTAAGCCTGCATAGACACTCCGGCTTCCCAAAGGTAAACAGGCTTAGTAGGGTGCATCTCATCTCTTTACCATCAGCAAAATTGGGATGCTTCCGCTTAATTCGTATAGCCCTAGGCTTTAGCCTGTGGGCTGTTTTCTTCTTAGTAATCATGAATTCGGTAAATTCTTTTTACCAAGATATTTAGCTCTTAATTCTTCTAATTCTTCATCTATTTTGCTGTTACCAGAAGATTGGCTTGCTGCTGATTGATTTGATGGCTTCGCTTGGTTATTTTGGGGTTTACTACCTAGGAATGTAGTTTTAACTTCTTCTAAATCTTTCTCTACTGGGTTCTTAACAAAAGCAGAACCAGATTTAGGCGGTAATGTAGTAATAGGTTTGACTGATAATGTTGGGTTATTCGGTAGTGAAGATTTTTTGTTCAAGTCTCTAAGAACTTCATCTGTTGTTTGGTAACGCCGTGCGGGAATGCTTTGTAGCATTTTGTCCAGAATACTGCTTAACTCTTCGCTTACCGGACTTTTCACGTATTGTCGCCAAATCCAAGTATCGTTGTTGATATCGTACAAATCAAAAGGCGATCGCTCAGTCAATAAATGCACACAGGTAGCACCCAAGCTATAAATATCACTAGCAAAAATTGCCTGTCCGCGCATTTGCTCAGGTGCAACATATTCTGGACTACCGATACTTGTACCAGTGCGGTTGAGGGCGGTGTGGGTTACAAATTTAGAAGCACCAAAGTCTACCAAAACTAGATCCCCCTCACGCGCTGTCATTCCTTCCCCCTTTTTTAAGGGGGGACTAAGGGGGGATCTGCGACGAATAATATTTTCTGGTTTAATATCACGGTGAATGACTTGTCTAACATGACAAAATTGCAACACCGACAATAAATCATTCAGCAGTTGCCGAATCTGTAATTCATTAAAAGCACCTTTTTCTGCCAATTCCTCTGCCAGATTTTGCCCATCAATAAATTCTTGTACGAGATACTGCCTGTCATCCTGGGTAAAATATGCAAGCAGTTCGGGTATTTGTGGATGTTTGCCCAGTTCATCCAAGCGCATTGCTTCTTGGTTGAACAACTCCACCGCTTTTTGCACGGTGCTGGTGCCTTGGGCTTGGGGGTAAAATTGCTTAATCACGCAACACGGTTTAGAGGGTTTATCCTCATCCACTGCTAAAAAGGTTCTGCCAAAACCACCCTGTCCTATGGGTTTGGTGGCGCGGTAGCGTTCTTTGAGAAGTAACTTAGAACCACAAGTTAGGCAAAACTTTCCATCATTCGTATTTTGGGGCTTGGGACAGTTGGGATTAAGGCAATAGCTCATGTTGAGGACTGACAGATATCTGTCTCTATTGTGCCCTGCTCTAGCCAGATAATGATGTGTGAAGTTTTGTCAAGGGCTGAGAGAGCGATCGCGCCATTTACCACATTTCTGATAGCTTAGGCATCGTCATTGTAAATATCTTCCTCTGGGTCGTACCACTCCTGAAATCCGGTTTCTGCGAGTTGCATCATTCCTAATGTTTCTAGTCTTTCTTCAATAGTCGCCATCAGTACCATCAATTCATCAGGTGCTAGTTGGAAAATAATGGATTTGATTTCTTCTACACTTCTTAAATTTGCTGTCATAATGTCTACTCCTTTATATTTCTAATCACATCGCCAAAGTTTAATAGTCTTGTCTTCACTACCACTAGCTATATTCAGTCGACATTCAGTGTTCCCAGTATTACTTTGTGGAAAATGCGATCGCTCCTATAAATTTTTGTCACCTCTCACAATATCCTGCAAGTGACTGATGAATATAAGCGTGAAATTTGGCAATTATTAGGCATTACTGACCATTAAGGATGTAACAATCTACCTTACCTTCCCCACCCTCTTTGCTGCCAAGGTATAAAGTAGGGGTGGGTTATTCACAATCTAGAGGAAAATCTGTATGGCAACTTACCAACCCGATCCAGAAACAGTCGCAACCGAATCTATCTCTACCGACGAACTAATCGATGAAATGGTGGCAAGTACTACAAGTATCAACCATGTAGAAGTAATCGAAAACGTTATTAACACTTTAGAACAAAATGATAGTGCGATGGTTAGCCATCCTTCAGAGGGTGGTTATCTCTGGAAATTTACCTACGGTACGGTGCAAGTATTTGTTCAACTCACGGGGACAACGGATGAAGATACCATCACAGTATGGTCTTCGGTGCTAAAGTTGCCTGCCAAAGATGAACCCAGACTGATGAGGCAATTATTAGAGATGAACTGCTCTAGTACTTTTGAGTCTCGTTTTGGCATTATTGAAAATCAGGTGGTTGTCATAGCGACACGCGCCCTAGCAGAATTGTCTGCTGGCGAAGTCTCACGCCTAATTACCGTTGTGGCAACGATCGCCGATAACAACGATGAAGCTTTACAATCAGAGTTTGGTGCCGCTTAAGTAATATTAGATTAGATATTTTAGATGGGGTCTGCTGCATACGAATGGATAGCAAGCAGATTTGGCGACTAATTCCTTTACTAAAAGCCACTGGTAAAGTCCAGATGGCTATTGATCGGTGGTTGTTAGAACAGCATCTGTCGGGACAGCATCCCCCGACTCTGCGGTTCTATACTTGGTCGCCACCCGCTATTTCTCTTGGCTATCATCAAAAAAAATATCCAGAACATTGGCAGTATCTGACTTGGCAAGGTGAAAAAGTAGATTTGGTGAGGCGTCCTACGGGTGGGAGAGCAGTTTTGCACCAAGGCGATTTGACTTACGCTGTCGTGAACTCTGGACTCAATGGTAGTCGTGTTGAAGCATACCAAAAAATCTGCGAGTTTTTGATTCTAGGATGGAGTCAACTTGGCGTAGACTTACATTACGGTGCTGCTGGACGAGGTTATATCCACAATCCTGACTGTTTTGGTAGTGCTACTGACGCAGATTTAGTGACGGTGGATGGTTATAAACTCATTGGTAGCGCTCAGTTGCGACGTAGTGGGGCAATTTTGCAACATGGTTCTATGCGTTTGCAACCAGATACAAAATTATTTACTGAGGTATTTGGTGCTGAGTCATTTACAAATGTGCAACTTCCTCAAAACCTAAGTATTGAAAAGATTATCACTGTTTTGATAGCTGCTGCTAGTGATTGTTTTGGTATAGAGTTAGCTGTGCAACCACTTTCTGAAGATGAATGGAAAGCAATTTTGGCACTACCACCTTTGTTGTGAATCTGTGCTGATTAGAGTCCCAACCATTCTTTAATTTCCCGAACTAGCCATTCGCGTTCAACATCGCTGAGTTCAGGACTAAATGCACCAAACTTGTATTTTTCAGCGCCAGCTTCAATGCTTACTGCCATTAGTGGTCTGTTATTAACAGCAATTGATTCACTGCTGACATGAACATGGTGAATAACCGAAGTCTTGCCTTGCCGTTTTCGATAGCATTGACCAAATAATTCCCATTCCATAAAAAAGTAATTATGGTTAAAACGAATATAAATTTCCCCAAACGCAGGCAAAATCAACATGCTCAGTGGAAATAATCCAGCTATCCAATGCAGTAATAAAAAAGGATGGAAAGCACCCTTCGTAAACAAAATTAGAATGCCATACCAGAAACTCACAAAAAATAGTAAAAAAGTATCGGAAAATTGTATTCCTCGCGCTGGAATTTTTATCTCTAGGCTTCTGGCTGATTTCTTGATTTTAATCCGGCTACCGTGGGGTTGAGAAACTAAAGAGGATGATTGAGAAGTAATGCGACTATTGAGAGTTTCTAAAGCTTGACTGGCTGTTTTGATGCGTAGGTCAACATCTGGTTCTGTAAGAGCTTCCAGCCAACGGATAAAATGAGGACTTAAGGTAGTGCGATCGCTAAATTGAATCCGCATATTTCGCTGCGGTAAATCGGCGGGTGGAGTACCTGTAACCAAATGAATTAAAGTCGCTCCTAAAGCATAAAGGTCAGAGGCCGGAACTGCTCGACCACCAAATTGTTCCATTGGTGCATATCCGTAAGTACCAACTACCGTAAATGTGGCTCCTTGCGCTGTGGCTCTGTCTTGCACTGCTCCAAAATCAACTAAATAAACTTGTTTATCTTCACCCAAAATTAAATTACTTGGTTTTATGTCCCGGTGGAGAACTGGTGGAATTAGTGAGTGCAAATAAATTAAGATTTCTAATACATCAGTGGTAATTCTTCGCACTTGTTCTTCAGAAAATTTCTGCCTTTGATTCAGCAAATCTTTTAAAGATGAACCAGGAATGAATTGTTGAACTAGAGCAAACCAAAGGATACGATCGTCAATGGAAAAATAATCACGATACTTGGGAATGCGGGGATGGTTAAGTTGCTTGAGTACATCAGCTTCCCGCTCAAACAGTTTGAGGTCGTCCCACTGTACTTGATCGCCAAATGCTAGAAACTTGACTATCACTGCTTCTGCTGGCTGAGTTGCTAAATCCTCTGCTAGCCAGGTTTGACGACCCGCATTCTGTCCTAATTTTTGTTTGAGTTGGTAGTGAGACTCCTGCGGGGTCGCTACGCGAACACGCAATACTTGTCCAACCTCTAGCATGGGTAACTACTCCTGAAAAGGACTTGATACTAATGTAACTATTATCGATCTATGTAATAGTAAATACACTGTTATCCAAAAGATAATATCTATAAAATATTCTAGCCAAATTTCAATTGGTCGCTAAATAAATTTGGCAACCATAACTAGCTACAAACACATCATTTTAAAATTCATTATATATATACAAACAAATGATTAAAAAGTTTACATTAACGTAAAAACTCTTATCTTAAAAAATCTCATACTTATTTATGATTAGTTATACTAATAGGTAATTTATTGCTGATACAAATATAAATCTTGCTAAAAAATCTTCTAGCATAGATATTTTGTTGGAGTGGAATTTTCAGAAAACACAAAATATCAATTATAGTTTTAGTCAATTTAAAACGATCGCGAACCTATAAACTATCGCTGTCAAGGTACAACCTTCAAACTCAAATTTTCTTTGTGTCTTAGTGCCTCGGTGGTTCAAAAATAAATTTTATTAACCACCAAGACACTAAGACACCAAGTAAAATCAGTAGAACTGTAGCGTGGTCGAAGTTGCAGCGTACGCTACTTTCCTCCCTAACGACATTTATCGTTCGGTCTCTACAATGACGACAACAATCTGATATTTCTTCAGCCGAGGGTTAGAATCCTCGGTTTCTTCGATCTCTTTCATCACCAATTTCCGATTAGAGACGCTAGCTATGTCGGTTACCTTTTGCGGGTTTATTTTTTTTAAAGCTCCATTTGGAATCTTTACAATTTGATGATTACCTAAGTCTACTCGTACCATTTCGACGCCAAGAGGAATAATACTTGGTTCAGTATCGACTACAGTACCTTCTTCTCCTTGGTATTGGTTCATGAAAGGAAAATCATCTACGACCACGCGATCACCAGATTTAAACCTATCGCTCATAACTGGTAACACCTCCTGCCTTCAGTATGCTTAAGCCATCATTCAGTGTTATTTCCGATTTAAATTAGAAAAAAATTCACTCCCCTCTAATTTAAAGTTAAAAAAATTTTTTGAGGAACTTGTGAGGATTACGACCAATAACAACTCTACTTTACAGCTAGTGAGTTATCACACCCATGAAAAAGCATGGTATCAGCATTGACTAGAAGTTATGGAGGCGATCGCACCCCATAGCATTTAACTCTCTTGGAAATTTACAAGAATTGAAGAAATAGCGATCGCCTTGCTTCCAAGAGAACCAAAAAAGCTGATTGCTTATCAGCAGGTGAGCGATCGCTCCTCGGAATTCACCATCCACCTTGAGACAGCATTGGGAAAAGTAGTTTAGTCAGCTGGTTGTGGGGAAATCGCTGACACGCTACTACGTTTATGAATTTATGGTTGACTTCGCAATTACCTGTAGCTGCAACCCTTGCGGATAAATTCCTTCCTCTTTGATTCGTTTAATTTCCGCTTCTGTTATTCGCAAACCTAAATTTTGTGCGATCGCACGCACGATGTCCCCCCGGTCAATTACACCGGCGACAGCACCCGCAGGCGAAAGTACAGTAACACGGGATAGCTTTTCATTTTCCAACTTGTTAATTACTTCAGCGATATTGGTTGATTCCTCAACAGAGGGAATTTCTGTCAGGGGATGCACGATACTTTCTAGAGTCCTGGTTTCCCAGTCACTTCGTTCCACTGTTCGCAAGTCGTCAATAGAAACCATACCTCGGTAACGTCCATCTGACTCGGCAAAATAAACCTGTGAAGGGGTGGTTTCCAGTAAGTACAAATCGGCAAAGGAACGCAAGATCTGGTTGGCATCGACTATGCGAAAGTCGCGAGTCATGGCGTCACTTGCCTTTAGCTTCAGCAAGGTTTCTTGCAAAATGGTGACGCGGTCATAACTGGTAGCGTTGCGGATACCAAACCAACCTAATAGAGCAATCCATAAGCCAGTGACTAACTCACCTGTTAAGTAATCTACCAATAAGCCTAAGGCGATCGCACTATAACCTAAAATTTGCCCTGCTTTCGCCGCCCAGCGTACAGCTTGAAAGCGATCGCCTGTGGCTTTCCATAGTGCTGCTTTTAACACCTGTCCCCCATCGAGAGGCAAGCCAGGAATTAAGTTAAATAGCGCTAAAACTAAGTTAATTCGCGCCAAATCTCCAACCATTATCCGGAGCGGATTTGTATGAGGTAATACATTAGAACCGAGACGCAGCAGAAAAAACAGGGCGATGCTAACTGCTGGCCCGGCGATCGCTACTTGAAATGCTTTGCCGGGAGTCTTGGATTCTTCTTCAATAGCAGCAATACCACCAAACAGAAATAGAGTGATCGAGTTAACTTTAATGCCTTGCGATCGCGCCACCAAGCTGTGACCCAATTCGTGTAACAACACTGAAGCAAACAGCAGTAACGCCATGACAATCCCAGCACTCCAAGCTAAGGCAGTTCCCAATTCCTGGTAAGCGACGCCAAAATTGAGGGTTGCCAGCCCTAAAATCACAAACCACAAGGGGTCTAAAAACAGCGGAATTCCAAATAAAGACCCAATTCTCCAATTTGTTTGCATTCTTATTTCCTAAATTATGAGAGTTGTTAGTAGTTAGTAGTTAGTAGTTAGTAGTTGGTTATTTCCCACTAACCACTAACCACTAACAGTCACCACGAGAAATATATTTATTTATGCTGAACGACCTAATTTCTAGAATAGACAATTAGAACCAGCCATTAAACCTCAAAAACAAAAGCAGCAGACAAACTACTCCCAAATTCGCCAGGAAGAATCAAAAACCTGCTGCCTTGATGTATTGCTTGTAGTATGCTAAAAAATCAAATCTACAGAACGCCCAAGTTAGTCAATCCCAAAACGGCACCAACGCCGAGTATGTGACCGGCGGCCATCGCCGCAAGGAACGTGGCGACACTGGGATTGTTGAAGACTGAAGGGAAAGGCAAGGGCATCTTACGACCAACGTGAGGATACCAAACGACGCGGGGAATAATCAAAAGACACAACAGACAAGCGCCGGTTATATATAAAAATTCCGTCAAGCCCCATGTGGGAGTCCTGGGAACAGTGCTTTGGACTGCTAATAAGATTGATGAAATCATGATTCTTTCTCCTGCATGGATCAATAGATTTAGCTGTAGAAACACGAAATTTTATGTGAAACTTCGTGTCTCTACAGCCACGTCCATGCTCTATCCGATTAGGTGGCGCTATCTTCCTTCTCCAGGAAGGTTAACTTTTCTTTCCTTGGTTAAGGTGAAAATCGCCAGAGAAAGAACTTGAATCGTTTTTTTAAGTTTTGTAAACTTAGAGTGTTAATTTAACGACTCTAAATACGACCGATATTAGTCAGTCCCAAAACAATACCAATGCCGATTACATGACCGAAAGCCATCGCGGCGATGAATGCAGGAACACTCAAAGGAAGTGCGGGCATCTTGGGGCCAACTGTGGGCTTTTCAATCTTAAAAGTTAGCAGCACAGCAACTAAGCAGCTGATGCTGATAATCATCGCTACTTTGGGAGTCCACTCGGGTGTGGCGGGAACTGTGGCAGCAGCTGCGAGTAAAATTGATGAAATCAAGCTTTTGTCTCCTATAGAAAAAATCTGATGTAGACCACAAAAATTATAGAATTGCCAGGGAAAAAACGAACTTTTTGTATTGCTAAAAATCTCTGAAATTTTTATGCGGGTTAAAATTTGCGGCATTACTCAACCACAGCAGGGGAAGGCGATCGCTGATTTTGGTGCAACAGCATTGGGATTTATTTGCGTTTCCACTTCACCCCGTTACGTTACTGCTAACCAAATTCGGGCAGTAGTGGAACAACTAGCAAATCAGATTGACAGTATAGGTGTATTTGCCAATACATCCATTGCAGGAATCAGTCAGACCGTTGCTGATGCTGGGTTGACTGGCGTTCAGCTACACGGAGATGAATCACCAGAATTTTGCCAACAATTGCGTGAACATCTGCCTAAGGTGGAAATTATTAAAGCTTTGAGAATACGCGCAGCAGCAGATTTGGACAAAGCAACTGTGTATAGTCTCAGTGTAGATACACTATTACTTGATGCCTATCATCCCCAGCAGTTGGGTGGTACAGGCAAAACCTTAGATTGGAAAATGCTGCAACAGTTTCAACCTAGCTGTCCTTGGTTTTTAGCAGGGGGACTAACGCCGGATAATATTTTAGAAGCTCTCAGTCAAGTTAGTCCCAGCGGTATTGACTTATCTAGTGGAGTAGAAAGTGCACCTGGGGATAAGGATTTAGATAAAGTTGCCAAGCTGTTTGAGAAGCTGCGGTTAAATTATGAATTATGAGTGCTGAATTATGAAGCAAAAATTCATAATTCATAATTCATAATTCATAATTTTTAAAATATTGCTGCTTGGTGGCGAATCAAGTTGAAGAATTCTTCACGGGTTTTATGTTCTTCTTGGAAAACACCTACCATTGCACTGGTGACAGTCCAGGAACCTGGTTTTTGCACACCCCGCATCACCATGCACATGTGGGTAGCTTCAATAACAACAGCAACACCCTGAGGTTCTAGAATAGTCTGGATGGCTTCGGCAATTTGGCGAGTTAGCCTCTCCTGTACTTGCAAACGGCGGGAATACATCTCGACAATGCGGGCAAGCTTACTCAGTCCCACGACTTTTTGATTGGGAATATAAGCAACATGAGCTTTACCCATAAATGGCAACATATGGTGTTCGCACAGGCTGAAGACATTGATATCTCGAACTAACACCATCTCGTTATGTCCTTCGTCAAAAATCGCACCGTTAACGAGTTCATCTAAGGACTGATTGTAGCCACTGGTCAGAAATCGCAATGCCTCTGCCACGCGCTTTGGTGTTTTCAGCAGTCCTTCACGTTCCGGATCTTCTCCTACACCCAGCAGTAGTGTCCGCACAGCGTCCGTCATCAGCTCCATTTGTTCTTCTTGCGGTGGGTGCAAGTCTGGTTCTCGCCCGTCATGAGTGTTGCGATCGGGTCTAATGGCTTCTGTTAAGTCGGGAATCAAAGGAGATTGAAAGCGATTGGAACCGTTAGAACTAGCAATAGTCATGGTCTTAGTCTTGGATAGTTTTTGAAATAAATGACTGTGCGATTAAAGAACGCCAGCACTGGGCATGAGAGTTAACTCATCAACAACTGCCTGTTGCGGTAACAATGCAGTGTATACAATTGACTCAGCAACAATTTCTGGGGTTAACATTTTTGAGCGGTCAAACTCGGCATGGACAGTTTCTTGATCCCAGATTTCGGTATTAACTGCACCGGGACAAATGGCAGTGACGCGGATGCCGTGGAGGCGTTCTTCTTGTGCCAAAGTTTGAGAAAGAGCCAAAAGACCGGCTTTGCTGACGCAGTAAGCTCCCCAATTGGGAAACGCTTGTTTGCCAGCAATCGATACAAGGTTGATGATTGTGCCTCTGTTGCGATCGCGCATTCCTGGCAAAATCCCCAGGATGCACTGAAACACGCTAGTGAGATTTAAATCTATCACTCGCTGCCAGTCAGACAAGGGAGTTTCACTCAAACTGGCGGTGTAACCCATGCCAGCATTGTTGACCAAAATATCTATGTCGCCAAAGTCACGGGCGATCGCTTGGATTTTTTCCTGCACTTGGGATACACAAGCTAGGTCAACAGAATATGCTTTCGCATTCACTCCTGCGTGCCGAGCTGCTTCTGCTGTTGCTGCCAATTTCTCAACAGAACGACTGACTAAGGCAACATCTACTCCCGCTTTTGCAAATGCCAAAGCTGCTGCTTTGCCAATTCCACTGCTTGCCCCTGTAATCAGAGCGCGTTGTTTCTGCTCAAAACTCATGCTTTTTTCCAATTCTTTGGCAAATGAAACCGCATCATCACCTGTTTATTCAAACTTTCAGATTTGCTGCCAATATTAAACAAATCTAAAAATCTCATTAATGTTGTTTGACAACTGCTACAATCCATAGCCATTATGGGCATATTGTCGGCCAAGTTTTCTCCAGTATAAAACTTGGGATGTTTGCCTTAAAAACAAGGTTGCACCCTGAAATTTGTTCATAAATACAAAACAAATCTCTCATTAGTTTGAGTAGATTTGCCAATAATACAAACGCCTATGGCTGAGAAGATTGTTAAAAATCTTTAAGTGCCATAGGCAATTATAGCATTGCTGTTATGCTAAGCAAGGATTTCAGTCTTATGAGTGGGCAACTTCGGTAAAAACACCAATCTTGCGAAATTTTTCATAACGAAGTTGACGGCGTTCTTGAGGGGTTAAGCGCCCCAACTCGTCTAGGTTATCTAAGAGAGCTTGTTTGAGAGTTTGAGCAGCATTGAGAGGCTCAGAATGAGCGCCACCGACGGGTTCAGTTAAGATCTGGTCAATAATGCCGAAATTTTTTAGATCGTGTGAAGTCATTTTTAATACCGCCGCTGCTTGAGGAGCTTTAGTGGCATCTTTCCACAAAATCGCAGCACAAGCTTCGGGGGTAATAACGGTATAAACAGAGTGTTCAAACATCAACAGGCGATCGCCAACACCAATACCTAACGCTCCACCAGAACCACCTTCACCAATCACCGTGCAAATAATCGGTACATCCAAGCAAAACATCTCGCGCAAATTGTAGGCGATCGCTTCTCCTGCACCTTGTCGTTCGGCTACCACTGTCGGCAAGGCTCCTGGCGTGTCGATAAAAGTTAAAATGGGCATTCCAAATTTGTTGGCGTGTTCCATTAAGCGCAATGCCTTGCGATAGCCACCAGGGGTAGCCATACCAAAATTACGGGCAATATTGTCTTTTGTATCACGCCCCTTTTGATGACCCAACATCACTACAGGTTGCCCTCCCAAACGAGCAACACCACCGATTAAAGCCGGATCGTCCGAACCACAGCGATCGCCATGCAACTCCATCCACTCATCAGTAATCGCCTGAATGTAATCAAGAGTACTGGGACGGCGGGGATGGCGAGCGACTTGCAGTCGCTGAGATGGCGATAGACTACCGAAAATTTCCTCACGCAGTTGCATAGCACGTGCTTCTAGTTGACGAATTTGACTAGAAACATCGACGCCATTTTCTTCTGCAAGTTGACGGATTTGCTCAATTCGGTTTGCCAGTTCTGCCAACGGCTTTTCAAAATCCAACAGTAGTGGTTTGCGCTCAGTAGTAGCCATAAGTTAGGGAATAGGAAATAGCGATCGGGGATTGGGGATTGGGGATTGGGGATTGGGGATTGGGGATTGGGGATTGGGGATTGGGGATTGGGGATTGGGGACTGGGGATTAGGGACTGGGGATTAGGGCTTAGGAACTAAGCCAGATTCTTCCCCTATACCCGATCCCCTATACCCGATTCCCGATCCCCTATCCCCAATCCCCTATCCCCGTTCCCTATACCAGCAGCGGTCTAAAACCGTGTTTTACCGACACCTGACCAATCTGCTCCATCTTTTCTACGGTAATCTGATTGCGTCCCCAAGAGAAGTTCGTATGCAACTTCTCAAACTCCAGCAGCATTGATTCTGCAAAACAAGCAAACAACTGCCGTTCTGGAACATCCATATTGACGATTTTCATAATTTTCCAGTCAATATCAAGAGAATGCTCGACAATGCCACCATTAAGGACATACACGCCAGGATGCTGAATTTTAGTTCCCAGATTCTTGGGATAGCCTCCATCAATCAGCAAGCAAGGTTGTTTTAGCACTTTAGGCTCAATTTCCACACCTTTAGGCATACTGGCAACCCAAACTACAATATCAGCTTGGGGCAGCGCTTCTTCCAAAGCCATGATTTTTCCACGCCCAAGTTCTGCTTGCAAATTAATGAGGCGTTCTTGGTTACGGGCTATAAGCAGCAGATCTTTTACATCTGTTTTCGCATCTAACCAACGACAGACCGCACTGCCAATATCTCCAGTTGCACCACAAACGGCAACAGTAGCTTGTGACAGTTCAATTCCTAATTGTTTCGACGCTTGTTCTACCTGAGCGCAAATAATGTAAGCAGTGTGCGTATTTCCGGTGGTGAAGCGTTCAAATTCTAGTTCAACGTTGCGGACTTGCTTGAACTGCTCTAAATTGAAGTTTTCAAAAATAATTGAGGAAAACCCCCCTAAAGCCGTGATATTGATATCATGCTTTTGAGCAAGGGCCATAGCATTGAGGATTTTGCGTGTAGCTGCTTTGATCCGGCGGGTTGCAAGCATTTCCGGTAAAAAGCAAGACTCTACATACTTCCCTTCTATTTGCTGCCCAGTTACGCTGGTAACTGTAATGCGATCGACAATTTGGGGCGGGGCGCTGCACCAAAAATCTAAACCTTGATCGGCATATTCTGGGTAGCCCAATTCTCTGGCTACCGCTTGTGCGTGTTCTAAACTAGTAAGATGTCCGATTAGACCAAACATTCTATTAGGTGTGTGCGCTATAAAAAGCGTGGTGTAAGTGGGAAAGATATTACTATCCCTTAAAAATACTACACAAAGCGTAAGATTAGACTGCACTGGGATAGTGATTCACACCAAGACAGGGGATTGGGGATTGGGGATTGGGGATTGGGTAAAAATAAGTCAAAAGTTAAAAGCTAAAAGTAAAAAGAAAGAATTTTTTCTTTTACCTTTTTACTTTTTACTTCTCCAGTTCCTTTGCCCGATGCCCCTTGCCCATTACACTATGCCCATTGCCCGATGCCCCTTGCCCCATGCCCTAGTACCTAGTCCCTAGTCATCGCTCCGCTTCACGCGGCTCTCAGTCCATAGGCAGACAGACGCATAATGTCGCGGGTGTTAAAGCCAATATTACTTAAGGCTTCTCCGTACTGAATCATAAAGTCTTCTACCAAAGCTTCTTTTTCCATTGCCAAGGTCTGGGCATCGTCGGCGACTTGGTTGAGCATTTTCCAAACAATGGGAAGATTTTGGCGATTTGCTTCTTCTAGTTCAGCTTTAGATTCTTCAAAGTGTTCTTTTAACCAAACTTCACCAAAATTCAGGTGACTATATTCATCTTTGACAACACCTTCCGTAATTTTACGGGCAAAATCGTCAGCGACAGGAATGTAAATGTTGTATGCGGCGATCGCAAAACATTCGATAATCAAAGATTGAATCAGCAAGCAAGTAACAATTTTGCCTTCAGACGCTGCTATTTGGAAATTTTGATGTAATTCGGCAAAAAACTGCTGGGCAAATTCCATATCTGGTGTTACTTGGAGATTGCGTCCGCAGGCTTCAAATCCCTTTTTATGGCGACTCTCCATTTTAGATAAACGAATTAGTTCATCTTTGTTTTCTGGCAGCAGTTCAGCGAGTTTGAGGTAGTTGTCATGGGCTTCTTTTTCCCCTTCAATAACAATTGCATTAATGCGGCTATAGGCGTCTTTGTATATTTCGCTCTGAAAATCAATTTGAGGCTGATCTGCAAGCTGCTGCATTGTATATCCACTCCTGGATGTGTGAAAAAATTGATCTCAAAATCCATCTAACCCTACGAGTCTAGGGCAATGGTCATCACAAGTTCCAAGATGCCCAGAGGGCGACTCCCGGGGGTAATGTAAAGCTATGAAGTATGGAGATTAAGGGGAAGGGAAGCTTTCCTTTGCCCATTTCCCTTTAACCTTTTCCCTAGTGCAAGTGCTACCAACTGAACCTCCATCTTTACATCCCTTATCGTTCATCCTTATTTTTGGTCACTATGGTTTAATTTAACTTAACAAGTAACTATGTTATAGATTAGCTTTTGCTGGGGGCGTTAGCGTAGCTACTCCGGAAGGAGACTCGCTCTAGTAAAAAAACAAATGGTTGGAATTTAATCATATCTATGTCCAAACCACCTTGGAATCTTAAGTATTCTATTTTATTGAGTCTAGCAATACTGTTATTAGGAGCATTGATTGTCTTGCTGCCCCTTTTTATAGTTTTTCTGACATCTTTGGCACCATCTGGGACTACTCCCACACTTGTTCCCAAAGATGGTTGGTCTTTAGCTAACTACCGCGACGCTTGGCAGCGAGGGAAATTATTGCTGGCATTTGCTAATTCTACCTTAGTAGCTTTATCTGTCACGGGCTTTCAGATCGTGACTTCAGCATTAGCAGGTTATGCCCTAGCAAGGCTGATATTTCGAGGAAAACAAGCAGTGCTGTTGATTGTGTTGGCAACATTGGTAATTCCCTTTCAATTGCTGGTAATTCCTATATTTTTAGTCTTAAAGTGGGGGCACTTAATTAATACTTATTGGGCATTAATTTTACCAACTGCTGCTAACGGTTTTGGTATTTTCTTATTGCGGCAGTATTTCTTAACTGTTCCCGTAGAGTTAGAGGAAGCAGCAGCAATAGATGGAGCAAATCGATTGCAAATCTTATGGCAGGTAATGTTGCCTTTGGCACGTCCGGCCTTAGTGACGCTGTTTCTATTTACCTTTATCGGTGAATGGAATGACCTATTTAAGCCATTGGTATTTACCACACGACCAGAATTAAGGACAGTGCAGCTAGCCTTAGCAGAGTTTCAAGAGCAATTTACAAATAATTGGCCCTTATTGATGGCAGCAGTAACAATAGCTACTTTACCAGTATTGTTGCTATTTCTCCTGGGTCAGCGTCAATTGATTCGCGGTATCGCTACAACAGGGATTAAGAATTAGGGATTGGGGATTGGGGATTGGGTAAAAATAAGTCAAAAGTTAAAAGCTAAAAGTAAAAAGAAAGAATTTTTTCTTTTACCTTTTTACTTTTTACTTCTCCAGTTCCTTTACCCTTTGTTGCCAGTCGCTACAACCCAACGGCAGGTGCTACCTGCGGAAGCCGCTGCGCGTCTACAAGTCGGCGAAGCGCAAGGGCGCACTGCCACCCTGCACCGAAGCCGCCCTGCGGGCGTCTCTACGGGAACCTCCAAGGGCGCTTACGCTCCCCTTTTCTCCTTCCCCCTCTTGTTTTTCCGATACCCATTGCCCCTTGCCCATTGCCCATTGCCCCATGCCCTTTGCCCAATTCCCGATTCTCTGCAATGCTCGATATCAAGATTGAATTAATTTATACAGAAACTTGGTCTTGTTTTTTCTATTTATACCAGTATTACTAGCTATACCGATTTTAGATTTTAGAGATTAGATTGGGTTGTATCGATTTATGCCCTTCTCCCTCTTAGCTAGCAATAACTCACATATTTCTTAACAATTAACAGGTGATGTCTGAAATTTGTGTTTGCTTGTCATCAATTCTCAACAATTCCTGATTGTAGGTATTGCGAAACAATCGCTTGAACTTAGACATCAGATATTAGATCAGAGATTGTAAATCTGCCCGCAAGACGCATACAATCCTGTCGCTTAGTTTAAGCGATTGCAAATTAAATTTATAGCTACTATGACAAAATTCACTTCATCCATCGCCAATTGAAACCTCCCAATCCAAAATTGATTTGTATCCTGGTAATGGCATAGCTAGCTAATAACTAGCCAGTTCCTTCTACTGGTGTGTCTGTTAAACTCAGCTAGTAAACAGTAAAACCCCATGAGTAACTCTCCCAATCGCGATTGTAAATTCCAAACCCTCCATAGCAACAAGCATTTATGGTTGCTGATCTTGAGTCGTAGTGGCATTGCTGTCAGTGGAATTTTGCTATTTGGACTTGCAGGTGGTGCTTGGCGGTTGTGGAAATTTATCCACAAAGAGTTAACGCCATTGGCACAAAAAAGTCTTACCACTACGCTTAATCGTCCGGTTCAATTGGGAGAAGTTAAAGAATTTTCGCTTGTGGGGGTAAAGTTTGGGGCTTCAGCTATTCCAGCAACACCTACAGATCCAGACAGTGTTGCAGTCGATGCTGTGGAGGTGGGCTTTGATCCATTGCAGTTACTGTTTAGGCACAACCTGAAGCTAGATGTCACCTTAGTCAATCCTGATGTTTACGTCGAACAGGATGAACAAGGGCGCTGGATTACGACGACCATAGCGAAGCCAGGTAATGCCCAACCGATTCAAACTGATTTGGATAAACTTCGGTTTCGCAATGCCAATGTGGTGTTAGTTCCGAATAGTCAGAGGATAACAGCAGGGGTAGTAACAGAAGACACGGCGAAACTCCCCCCATCTCCCCCTCCTCCACTCTCCTCCTCCCCGGTGGC
Source organism: Fischerella sp. PCC 9605 (assembly GCF_000517105.1). GTDB lineage: Bacteria > Cyanobacteriota > Cyanobacteriia > Cyanobacteriales > Nostocaceae > PCC9605. The sequence continues at coordinate 304,565 of NZ_KI912154.1, forward strand.
ATTTTCACTGGTAAATGGCACTGCCCAATTGCGAGAAGATAACCAGGTGATTAGGTTGGACTTAGCAGGACAACCTAGCAGTAGTGGCAGTGTTTCTTTGAAGGGAGATGTAGGTCTAAAAACACTAGCAACCAATTTACAAATACGAGGGCAAGACTTAGTAGCCTCTGATGTTACTCGCTTGGTCAAGTTACCACTAGCGTTACAGGCTGGTCAAGTCAGTGGTGACTTACAGATGCAGTTCCAGTTAGGACAAACTCAGCCGCCTTTGTTGTTTGGTAATGTAGATTTGCAAAGGGTTCAGTTTCAAGTTCCCCGAGTACCACAACCCTTTATTAATTCCCAAGGAACTCTTCGCTTCCAAGGAACGGAAATCAAACTCGATAGTGTCACTGGCAGTTACGGCAAAATCCCGCTAGTAGCTAATGGTGTTATCGACACCAAAACTGGTTACAAGGTGGCAGGGGGTGTTAATGGGGTAAATGTAGCTGATGTCCAAGAAACTCTCAAGCTCAAACTACCTGTACCTGTAACTGGGGAAGTCAAAGCAGATTTGCAATTTGTGGGAAAACTGACCCAGCCGATTCTTTCTGGTGTTGTTGTGGCCAGCAAACCAGCCCGGGTCGACAAAGTTGATTTTGATAGCGCCAGTGCTAAGTTTGAGTTTTCGCCAAAAGATGCTGTAATTGCTTTTAGAGATATTCAAGGCAAAGCGAAAGTCGGTGGTGAGGTTACTGGTACTGGCACGGTTGGGTTGAGTACAACTCCCCAGTTGAATTTTAATTTAACCGCAAAGAATGTTCCTGGAGATGCGATCGCTCAACTTTACAATTCCAAACCTTCGTTCCCAGTTGGTACTGTCTCGGGAACAGCCCAACTGACTGGTACTGCTGACAACGTTAAAACAACAGTGCAATTCCAAGCACCGCAAGCCCAGTACCCTGCTACTGGTGAAGTCGTTGTTAATGGCGATCGCAGTTTTTCTTTTCGCAATGTAGTTGCAAGTGTAGCTGGTGGCACAGTCCAAGCTGCTGGCAGTTGGAATAACCAGGGCTGGCAAGCAGTAGCCGATGCTTCGCAAGTACAGGTAGAACGCTTTGTCAACCCCAGCCAACTGCAAAATATATCTCTCAATGATGCCCACTTCAACGGTCGTCTCATCCTCTCAGGAAACTCCGCTCCTTTTAAAATAGCTAGCATTCGCACCCAAAATGCCAAAGTTAAAGTTGCGGGTGGTACGGTAGCAGTTTCTAAGATTCAATTCGAGGAAAAAAGCTTTTCCACCCAACTTGTAGCAGATGGTGTGCGGTTAGGGCGTTTGTTCAAACAGTCTCCCCCTGCATTAAAACCAGCATTACAAGGATCATTAGCAGGTACATTCCAAGTATCAGGAAGAACAGATGCTTTTGACCTGAAAACCCTCCGTAGCAATGGCTCAGCACGCTTGGCAGTCGGAGATGGGAAGGTTACTGCTGCAAATATCCAATTGGCTAATGGAGTATATCAAGCGCAACTGCAAGCAGATAACGTGCCAATGCAACAGTTAACACAAGTACCCGAGCAATTTCGTGGTAGGTTAACTGGTCAGTTCAACGTCGCGGGTTCTGTAGAATCTTTCCAGCCGCAGAATATTCAAGCTAACGGTCAGGCACGTGTCAAGATTGGTGATGGCACAGTTAACGCTGTGAAGATCCAAGTTGCGAACGGTCGCTATCAGGCACAACTGCAAGCAAAGAAGGTGCCGTTGCAGCAACTAGCAAAAGTACCCCAACAATTTAACGGTAACTTAGATGGTCAGTTCAAAGTTGGGGGTTCTGTAGAATCTTTCCAGCCGCAAACCATCCAAGCTAACGGTCAAGCACAACTCAATGTTGGTAGTGGCAAAGTTAAGGCTGCAAATATCCAAGTCGCTAATGGACGCTATCAGGCTGTACTTGATGCTGCGGGTGTAGATTTAAAGCGGTTTTCCCAGCAGTTGCAGGGTAAGTTGGGTGGCAAGGTACAAGTTGCAGGAAATCTGGGCACTTTTAATTTAGCTGATGTGCGTGCGGCGGGTCAGGTGCAGTTTTCTCAAGGTCTGGCTGGCATTGATCGACCGCTGACAGCGGTTGTTGGCTGGAATGGAGAAAAGTTGCTCGTTAAGCGAGCAACTGCCCCTGGTTTAAAAGCCAATGGTTACATATTAGCCAGCACCAATCTCGGTAGCATACCGGAAATTACTGAGTTAAATTTAAATGTCCAAGCACAAAATTACAATCTGCAACAGTTGCCGCTCAAGTTGCCCAACGAAGTAGATTTGGCAGGAAAAGCTGATTTTAGCGGACAAATCAGAGGTAAATTACCAGTACCAAATCTGACAGGGCAACTGGCACTGAGAGATTTAACGGTTAATCAGTTTGCTTTTGAATCGGTTTTAGCGGGAAATGTTCAATCGGCGCAAGGAAAAGGTTTAAATTTGAATGTCACAGGTAAGCGTGACAAAATTGCCCTTAACCTAGATGCGAATAATCGCCCCAATTCTTTTGCAGTGCAATGGCAACAAGCTGCGGCAACTGGTCAAGCACAGGGTGATAATCTGGCGCTGAAAGTAGAAAGCTTTCCTTTGCAGGTGTTGAATTTACCTGTGCCTGCAAATACTTTTTTGGGTAATGGTAATGTTGCAGGCTCATTAAGCGGAGATTTTCAGATTAATCAGAAGACTTTAGCTGTAGCGGGAGGGATGGCGATCGCTCAACCACAAGCTGGTCGTATTAAAGGCGATCGCTTGCAGGCTCAGTTCCGCTATGAAGATGGTAAGACAACCCTCACTGATAGCGCCTTCATCAAAGGCAAAAGTCGCTATGCCTTTGCTGGTACTTTCACGCCAGCAGCTGCAAAACCCCAAATCAAGGGCAAACTCACAGTCAGCCAAGGTGAAATCCAAGATGTTTTAACAACTCTCAAATTATTTGAACTAGAAGATTTCCAACGCGGTACTGCTGGATCGAGCTATGGCAGTGCTAGCGACCTCAAAACTGTATCAGTAGGTTTGCCAGACCAGCCTATATTAAATCAAATTCAACGCTTTTCAGAAATTAAAACACTGCTAGCACAACAGCAACAACAACAGCGCGATGCTTCTTTGTTACCAGAGTTAGCAGATTTAAAAGGAACTTTCAATGGTGAGGTTGCTGTCGATACTGCCACGGCTAACAAACCGTCAGTGCAGTTTAATTTGAATGGTCAAAATTTTGTCTGGGGACAAGAAGACGAACCAGACCGTATGTATACAGCACAGCAAGTTATTGCTCAAGGTAGTTTTGAAAATGGTGTTCTCAGGTTACTACCTTTACGGATCGAGTCTAAAGACAAGCTAATTGCTTTCACTGGCAATATTGGCGGTACAGGACAATCTGGTCAGTTACGGGTAACAAATTTTCCTTTAGAGGTGCTGAGTAACTATGTGAAGCTGCCAGTTGGTTTGACCGGTAATATCAACACTACAGCAACTTTAGCAGGTAGCATAGCCAATCCTCAGGCAAAAGGGGAATTGCAAATTACAGATGGAACCCTGAATCAAAAAGGGATAGAATCAGCGAATGCCAGTTTCAGCTATAACGATGGACGTCTGAACTTTGGTAGTAGCGTCATGGCTGCTGGTTCCGAACCTGTTACTATCACTGGCAGCATCCCTTACAAGTTACCTTTTGCTTCGGTAAAACCAAATAGCGATCAAATTAATCTAGATGTCAAGGTAAAAAACGAAGGATTAGCAGTATTAAACTTGTTGACCGATCAGGTTGCGTTTGAAAAGGGAGAGGGAGAAGTCAACGTAACAGTGCGAGGAACGAAAGAACAGCCACAGGTCAATGGTATAGCTAGTATCAAGGGTGCAACCTTTTCTGCTCAGGCGTTACCAGAAAAGCTGACTAATGTGACAGGAAAAGCCCAGTTTGATTTTGACCGCATCAAAGTAGAAAGTCTCCAAGGCAAATTTAGCAAAGGCAATGTAGCAGTCAAAGGAGAACTTCCTATTTTTAGTGATTCACAAAAGCAAACAGATAATCCCCTCAACGTTTCTCTCAATCAGTTGGCTGTGAACTTAAAGGGACGGTATCAAGGAGGCGTTAGTGGTAACTTGGAGATTACTGGTTCTGCCCTTAACCCCCTCATTGGCGGTAATCTGCAACTGACTAATGGTCAAGTTTTAATCACAGAATCGGCTAACAACGCTATTAACGCTGCCAAACAAAGTCAAGATGTTACACTCGCAAAAGCAACCAAGCAAGGGAAATCTGAAGTTAGCAAAACAGTAACACGGTTTAAAGACCTACAGCTTGTACTTGACAAAAACGTAGATGTTGCCCTGCCACCGATTCTGAGTTTCAGAGCTACTGGTACTCTCAGTGTCAACGGTTCACTAAACAATCCAGAACCTGAAGGAACTATTAAACTACGGGGTGGAGACGTGAATTTGTTTACTACCCAATTTAACCTTGCCGGTGGCTATGAACACAAAGCTACTTTTAGAGGAAATCAAAACCCCGATCTGGATATCCGCTTAATTGCCAAAGTACTAGATGTTAATCCTTCACAGGTGACAAACTCACCTCTATCCTCTGAAATCGACGATGGAATTATTAGCTCTTTTGAACCTGTAAATACTGTTCGTGTCGAAGCCAGAATTGATGGCCCAGCCAGCCAACTCGACCAAAACCTGGAATTGAGAAGCACTCCTCCCCGCAACCAAACAGAAATAGTTGCCTTACTTGGGGGTGGTTTTGTGGAAACGCTAGGACGTGGCGACAGTACGCTAGGGCTTGTCAACTTAGCAGGCTCAGCTCTAAATATTCAGCGAGCTTTTAATCAGATTGGCAATGCTTTTGGTTTAAGTGAACTGCGTTTGTTTCCTACTATCTCTTCTGATGGTACAGAATTTACAAGGAGAAATTTCTCGATGGATCTGGCTGCTGAAGCTGGGGTTGATGTTTCCCGTAATTTTTCTTTTTCTGCTCTCAAGATTTTGACAAGCGACAAACCACCTCAATTTGGTGTTAACTACCGTATTAATTCTGAAATGCGTTTGCGTACTTCCACAGACTTATCTGGTGATAATCGAGCAGTCTTGGAGTATGAAGATAGGTTTTAGTCATTAGTCATTTTCCCATTCCCTTTGGTTGTGGAGATCCCGAGTTCCCCATGTAGACGCCCGTTAGGGCAGCTTCTCGTAGAGTAGCCCTCCGGGTACTCTACGGGAAATCGCTGCACGCTGGGAGTGCAGGGTAGACACCAAGACACGAAGAAAACTTATTGTTTGGGATTGCACCACCGAAGGGTTAGCTAGTTGCCTAACGATTTATACTTTCTCCGAACTCTGAAGATTTCCAGTTGGAAAGAGGGTGAAGTACCCCACCATATAGACGGATGGGGCTTCGCGTCTCGCTCGCCGCAGCTCTGTTGGGTGTATCTATTGCTAGATACCCGGAACTAAATCCGGTCTGAGTCTTACACAGCGTCTCTGGTGTTTTTTACCTTTATCTAGCTATTTGTTCACCACAACTGCTTTCTATACTAGATAACCGCAAGCTGTACAAATACTAGAACCCGCGCAGCCGCCCTGCTTCCCAAGGCAGTTATTCCTTTCTTGTACATCCCTGTGTGGCTTATCTTTTACCGCAGAGCGTAATCGTGCGAACCAGTGACCGGGATCTTTCCCCCTTTCTCACGCTCTTAGTCGAGGCCGTGCGTATTACCGCTACTGTGGCCGTTTGTTGTGAGTCGTGTGGGTGGGTCAGCAACCATTTATACACTAACATGTATGTAGATTTTGTGTAGATAGTTATGACTAAAAAAGGTTTGAATTTGCGGATATCTGAACGTCGCTTGAATAAGCTTAGGTTATATGCAGCCAGCAAAGAAAAAACTATGACTCAACTGGTAGAAGATTGGATTGATCGACTACCACATCCAGAGATTGACAATTACTCGGACACCCACAAAGGGTGTACCTCGTAATTGTCCGCTATCCATCCCCACCTTATAGAGGGATGGGGAATTCCGCGAAAGAGGTTAAATTGTTATACTACTGCTATTAACTGCACTGGCTAAGGCTGTTGGGAAAGTGTTTTGACTATTAGGATCGAATATGGAACCAAGGCCAGAAATGATTTGCCCATAGTCTACTGTACTGCTGCCGGGGGTATTGATCCCTTGAGCGGGGTTAATAATGTTATCGCCACTGGGTAGCTTCTCCTCAGTAACAATCTTATTACTCACATCAACCGTGGAAATTGGAGTAGGATTGTCGATACTGGTGATATCATTTGCTGTTGCCGTTGAACCACCGTTAGTAAATTTTCGCAATCTTCCATTTTTGGGGTTTAACTCAGCCACCCAGGCATCCACAGCCGCGCCATTAGCCCCAGTATTGTTATTTCCCAAAAAAGCTTCAGTAATTCCAGTCACGTAAAGCTTATCGTTGTTGTGAGTGGCAAGACCAATACCGTAGTCAAGATTCTTTTTGCTTCCGAACTGCTGAATCCAGTTATTGTTGCCTTCGGTATCGAACTTTCCTACCCAGGCATTATAACTACCATCTTTTTGGCCTTTACCGAACCTGTCATTAGTATATCCTGTCAGGAAGATATTGTCTTGTGAATCAATCTCCATGTCAGATGCGAACATGCCATCGTCACCTTGAGAACCAAACTGTTTAGTCCACAGCTGAGTCCCATCGGGGCTAAATTTGGAGAGCCAAATATCATAAGACTTGTTATTCTCTGCCGCTAAATCGCCCGTAGTCCATCCTGTAGTGTAGATATTGCCCTGGCTGTCAGTGTCAACAGCCCATGAAAATTCCAGACCCTCATTTTGACTCCCAAACTGTTGAACCCACTGTACCTGACCGTCGGGGTTCACCTTTGCCAACCAGGCATCATATTTCAAAAGTTGTCGAGATGGATCTGACTCTTTGACTAAGCCTTGCGTCCATCCTGTCAGGTAGGTGTTGCCATCCTTGTCGATCGCAAGGTCGTAAGATTCGTCAAAAAAGGGAGTTTCACTAAAAGGGAAACTGGCTGAGGGATCCTTGATCTCCGTAAACCACTGCTGGTTGCCATTGCTGTCAAATTTGGCTACCCAGGAATCATCTTGAACAGGAAAGTTGAAGATGTCTGTTCTTGTATTTTCCTTAATTCCTAATCCTGATAAGTAAACATTGCCTTCTTCATCTACTTCAAGGCCAAAAGCGGGATTAGAAAAACCACCAGTCAAATTAGCTCCAAACTGCTTACCCCACAACAGATTGCCATTGCTGTCATATTTAGCCACCCAAGCATCCTGACTTTGTGACTGCTTGGATGAAAATAAATCGCCTGTGGTGAATCCTGCCAGGTAGAAGTTACCGTCATTGTCTGTGGCAGTGGCATAAGCTGAATCACCACCAGGAGTGCCTATCTGCTTACCCAGCAACTTGTTGCCCTTGTTGTCAAATTTGGCTACCCAGGCATCTGCAAGACCTTGATTGGTTCCTTGCAAAGGTCCACTAGTATAGCCTGCTAAATAGAGATTGCCCGAAGGATCTGTAGCAGCATCAAGACTGAGATCAATACCGGTAGTCCCTAATTGCCCAATCCTCCTTTTTGCTGGTTTTTGTTGTGGCTTTTCACCCACAAACCGGAAATATTTGTCCTTTAGATCTAAATCTACTTCAGGTTTCGAGATTACAAAAGCAACGAGGTCTGGTAATCCCTGTTGCACCGAAAAGATAGCCTCTCCATAAAAAGGTTGATCGACTCCTTCAACCTTTAATCCATTAACTTCTACCAGTCGATAGTCTTTCCGTTTGCCGTTGAGCTGTATGGTATCTTGCTCTTTGTCAAAATCATAAATTACAGCGAACTCGTTTAAACCAAGGAAATTCGTGGTACCCAGAGTATCCGGGCTGCTACTGGTATAGTAGGGCTGAATTTCATCTCCCAGAACAAATCTGTCTGCCCCTACAGATGGTATATCCCTCTCTAGAATGAGTAATGGATTACCTCCTTGCGGAGTAGCCTGAATATTCAGTATAATTTCATACTCTTCTTCAGAGTTGTCAAATATGTCGCCGAACAAAAAATCAATGTTTTGGTTAGGATTGCTTACACCAGGATCGTAAGCGTAGATAGTATCGTTTCCTTTGCGGGCAAAAACGGCTTCAAATTTAGCTCCTGGAGATCCTGTGCTTAAATCACTACCAGGAGTCCATAATAAAACACTTAGGTCAAATTCATCCATTTTGCTTAAGTCCTTTATTCCAATGATTTGAATTCTTTGAGACGTAAGTTTCGGATTAGTTACTACTTTCGGTCGGCTTGTGTAGATTCGACATTCCGGCCTGAAAGTGTCGCACTCAGATAATTTTTTACCTTGGTGATATCTTGCTCGTCAGTCGCACCCTGCACTGCCAGTGCCCAGCGACTAATCTACGAGAAGGGCTACACCCTGGGAGTGTAGGGTAGCCGCGAGAGCGGGCGTCTGTCCGAACACGCGCCTTGTCTATGTGCGGATGCTATGCAGCACCCGCGCTTCCCCATAGACGCACACCAATGAGCCAGTTCCTCCTAAAGGCACTAAGCCAAGACGGGGGCTGGTCTCACTACGCTGGTCTACCATCCGAGTGGAAGAGCCAGAGGCTCTAATTTATCGTTACCTGGTTGAATCTGATAACGAGGGTTTGGAGGCTCTGCCTAGGCGCTGTTGCATAGGCGTGCAAGATGTGAGCATTAAAAAAGCTGAAAGCAATAGTTATGAAATTGTTTTAGCTTTTTAAGAGCAAAACTATATAGCTAACCAATACTTTACGATCGGTTAGTGAAGATTATTGAATCCTAAACAGAGGCACAATTAATCCGAACTCTGATAGCTTCGTCAAAAATACTCTATGTGCCAGTTGAAAGAGCGGAATGTGGAGTAGATGCTGCGGTAATTATATTACACAGTCTAAAGTCTAAAAAAGAATTTAAATAAGAATTTCTGATTGAAAAATATAGCTACTATATAAGATATGCGACTTTTACCAATCATGTTTTCTAATCAAATTCTAATTTCCAATTATTACTAATTCTCAAAATAAAATATTTATTTTTCTCTAATCGGATGTTAATAAATTTTAGTTCAGCAAATCCTTGATCCATTATCCCAATAGCATTTGCTATTGAGGGGACACCCCGAATGAAATTAGGGGGATTCGCCCAATTTATAATGCAATACAGTTCAGATAAGCCCATAATCCTTTGTATAGACGCGAAATTTCGCGTCTCTACAGATTAATTTTTTGTACCAACAATCCTTAACTGAACTGTATTGATTTATAATGGCGGAGTTGTTGCGGTAATTGGTAATTGTCAATTGGTAATTGGAATAACTGGAAGATTTTTCTCATTACCGATTACCTATTACCCAAAACCCTGGTAAATTAAAAATCATATTTAACGAGTCTAGTGATTCAGCAAGTGTCCATCTTCCATATGAATAATGCGATCGGCAATATCGAGAATGCGATTGTCGTGAGTAACCATCAAAATGGCACAACCCTGTTCCTTAGCTAGGCGCTGCATAAGTTCTACTACGCCTCGACCTGATTTACTATCTAAAGCGGCAGTGGGTTCATCGGCTAAAACCAATTTGGGATGACTCACCAAAGCACGAGCTACCGCAACTCGTTGTTTCTGTCCACCAGATAAATCATCAGGGTAGTAATTCACTCTATGCCCCAAGCCAACAACTTCCAACATCGCTTTGGATCTAGCTTCAGCTTCTTGATTGTCAAATTCTTTGTGCAGTTCCAGTGACATTTGAACATTCTGGCAAGCAGTCAAAAATCTCAGCAAATTGTGGGCTTGAAAGATATAACCAATATTTCGTCGAATTTGTGTTAATTGGCTATTACTAGCCCTGCGGAGTTCATGTCCCAAAACCTTGAGACTTCCTTCCTGGACAGATCGCAAGGCTCCTATTAAAGTGAGCAAGGTTGTTTTACCTGAGCCTGACTGCCCCATCAAAATCACTACTTCACCAGGGTAAATTGCTAAGTTTATATCAAATAAAATCTGTTTTCGTAATCCACCTTTACCAAAGTAGTGATTGAGATTTTGAATAGTAATAATAGATTTTTTTAACATTCGTTTAAGTTAAAACCAAAATATAGTGAATTTCACTAAAAAATATCTGCTGGATCTGCTGCTCGCAATTTACGTACAGCGATCGCGCCAGAAATAGAACACATTAAGATTGTCAAAACAAAAACGAATATAGAGCGGCTAGCGCTCATTAACATTGGCAAAAAAGTAGCAGCTTTGGTTAATTCATATAAACCCAAAGAAATACCAAAACCAGGGATGTAACCAAAAACTGCTAAAATCAAAGCTTCTTGAAAAACAACACGCAGTAAATAATTATCTGTAAATCCCATAGCTTTGAGGGTGGCGTACTCGGCTAAATGTTCGTTGACATCTGTAAAAAGAATTTGATAGACAATGACTATGCCAACAATAAATCCCATCCCTGTACCAAGTGCAAACATAAAACCAATCGGTGTACTTGTACGCCAATAATCTTTCTCAAATTCGATAAACCCTTGATAAGTGAGTATTTTCACATCTTTAGGCAGTTTAGCAGCTAAATTATTAAGTACTTTTTGTTTATCAACCCCTGCTTTAAGAGTAATTAATCCAATATTAATTTCTCCGGTACGACGATTTTTAAATAAACGTAAGAAATTTTGGTCGCTAGTAATTAAATTACCATCAGCAGCAAAGGAAGGGCCCAGAGCAAACAAACCAACTGTTTTAATTCTATAGTTACTGATTTCGGTCACTACCTGTTTGTTGCGCTCAAATTCTGTAGAGATTGGCCCATACTCTGAGCGAGAATAACGGTCAAACAGAAAAGTATCAGGAAGTTTTAGCTTATTTACGTTTTGATTTACCTCAGGTAAGTTAAAAACAGGTTTTTCTGGTTTAATACCAAACACAAATATAGCTCGATAGCTACCATTGATAGGATTTTTCCAATCAGCAAAATCAACATATACGGGACTAACTAAATCAACCCCATCAAATCCTAAAGCTTGATATAGACGACGTGAAGAAAAAGGTGTCATATAAGCTAAAGATTTAGAACGGGGACTAATCATAATCAAGTCCCCTTTTAAAGTGGAATGGAAGCGTGTAGCGCTATCATAGAGTGCGCGCTCAAATCCCAATTGCATGAACATGAGAATGTTGGAAAAAGCAATACCCGCCATCGCAACAATCATGCGAGATTTTTCGCGCGTAAGTTGTAACCAAGCTAGACGTATTCTGGACATGATGACTAACGCTACTTAGAATGATTCGTATTAATTGCTACTTCTACTTGTAAATTGGTTAAACCTGTAACTTGCTTAGCGTCCTTTGGATTGAGACGAATTTTAACTTCAACTACTCTGCGGTCTACATCAGCAACTGGATCGGTATTAAAAGTTGCTTGTTTGCGAACTTGTAAACCAACGTGAGTAACCTTTCCATGTAATTCTGTAGGAAAGGCTTCACTAGTAATCGTGGCTTCTTGACCGATACGTACTTGACTGATATCCGTTTCATAGACCTCTGCAACTACATACATTTGGTCTGTTTGGCCCATGTCAGCAATTCCCTCGTCGCCAATAACTTCTCCTGGGAACGTATGAATTTTTAAAATTTGGCCATCCTTGGGTGCGCGTACATAAGCCGACTCCAACTCTGCTTGAGCTTTTTCCACAGCAGCGATCGCATTTTCTACCTCTGCTTGAGCAGCTTGCACATCAGTGGGGCGAACCTCAGCTATTTGATTTAAAGTTGCTTTCGCCTCCTTAATTTGCTGTTGCAAAGTTTCCTCAGTTTGATTGAGGCTAGCTTTCGCTTCATTCAACTGCTCCCTAGTAGTTTCCATTTCTAGACGCTTACTATCAAATTTGGAAGTTTCAACCGCACCTTCTTGATGGAGTATCTGAAAGCGTCCAAATTCTGTTTCAGCATTGCTTAGCTGAGCTTCTAAACGGGCAATTTTTGCTTGTTGAGTTTTTCTTTCCCCTACAAGCTGAGCTTCTAGACGGGAAATTAGAGCTTTTTGAGCATTAATTTCGCCACTTTTAGGCCCGGCTTTTACTTTAGCTAGATTAGCTTGATTAACTTTTACTTGTTGTTTAGCTTGTTTTAAAGCAGCTGAAAGACGATGATGACGGTCTAGGATCGCAATTATTTGATTAGAGGTGACTCTATCTCCCTCTTTCACTAAAAGTTTGTCAACTTTACCAGTTTCAACAAAACTGGAAGCAGACAGCCGAATAACTTCTCCTTGTGGTTCTATGCGTCCTTGAGCACTAACGAAATTGGTAATAGGAGGAGCAGTTGGCGAGGAGACTGATGAAGGATTTTCGTGAGCATTTTGAGAACGAAGAAGACTGTAAATAGTAATTGCGGTAGTTGCGCCCAGAATTGGGGAGGCGATAGCGATAAAGAGGATAACCCACCACTTTTTGGACTTGAGAAATGGATGCTCCATTGTTTTTGAATGATTGCATATTATTATTAGGAAGATTAGGAAAGCTTAGTTGGATGGAATACTTTTGCGGAACATAATGCCCATTGCAGAATGGAAACTGAACCAATAGCCGAAAGTAGCCCAGAAGAGGCATTTAGGTGAGGTCAACGCTTTCCCTAGTTTGAGCGGCTCAAAAATAACGTCCATTGAACCGTCCAAGATGCTTGTGTACGCGTTTACACTTCGAGCGTTGAAGCCGAACCAGCGTGTATCGTCATATCTCCGATCAAAGAAACCTACAGGTTCCCATCCCTGACAACGCCCTAAGGATTCGAGGGATTCACGCGTATATATATGAAGATGGTAGGGGACATGTACCTCATGGTAGGAATCGGGTACTTCAGGCAGGCTCAAGTTGATACTTGCTGCGTTAGGTGTGCCAATTAGGATATAACCACTAGGGGACAGCAAGCTGTTTAACTTACCTAATAGTGCATTAGGATCTTCAACATGTTCAATGACATCTTGGAGCAGGATGTAATCGAATGGTTTACGTTCGAGGATTGTCAGATTGCCGAAGCCGTTCTCTGGCGCGTAAGGGTCATATCCGTAGGCATTGGCAAAGCCGCGTTTTTGCAGATATTGTACAAACAAACCGTTGACACCACAACCATAATCGAGCAGCGAATGAGTCTTAGAAAACCCATGCTTTGTCAGTCGTTGGCATAGATTGCCATAGACAAATCGATATACCCATTTGAGTGTCGCCTTGGCATAGGGATATTGTGCGTAGTAGTGGTCAAGATCCACGACATCTAAACAATGAATCGTCTTGCAGTTGGGACATCGCCAAACCTTGAACTTTTCTCCCATAAAGGCTCTGACACTACAAGGGAACGTAGAAAATGCAGATTCATCAAGCGGATCGACGCGATATTGACAAATCAAACACTCAAGACGTTGCTTGCTTGTATTAGTGCATGTATGTTGTAGCTGCATTAGAATTTTCCTAAAAAAAATATCAAAAACTTTTTCTTAGTTAGAACTTGAGCGAAACAGAGCGCTCCGTGTTTGTTTGAAATATCACCAGCGCTTTGCGCGTTCGTAAGTATTTTCTACATTGAATTTGCTATCTCTTTCTCAAATACGCCAAGTGCCCGAACCACAGCTTGATCCATGTCGTAGTACTTGTAATCTGCAAGTCGTCCGGCAAACAGTACTGTACCGTTGAGTTTTTCTACTTCTTTGAGGTAAAGGTTGAGGCGATCGCGGTTCTCCTCATTGAGGATGGGATAATAAGGGTCATTTTTTCCTGGTACATAAGCTTGAGGATATTCCATCACTAAGGTAGTTTTGGAAGAAGTTTGTCCTGACAAATACTTCTGCTCAGTAATGCGGGTGATGTCGTAGTCGTTGGGGTAGTTAACTGTACCAACCTCTTGATACCATTCTTGGTCTAATGTCTCGAATTCAAAATGTATGCTACGGTATGGCAGTTCACCATACATATAATCAAAAAAAGTATCAATTGGACTAGTGCAAATTATCCGATTAAACTTGAGGTCGTCGATCATCTCGCGGTAATCTGTGTTTAGTAGTACCTTAATGTTGGGATGAGCCAACATTCGGCGGAACATTTCGGTGTAGCCAAGTTTGGGCATAGCTTGGTAAGGGTCTTGAAAATAACGATTATCCCGACTGATGTAGACTGGAACACGTCCTGTTACTCCCCGATCTAGTTCCTCTGGTTTTAGACCCCATTGCTTCATGGTGTAGCGGAGAAAGACATTTTCATAAATATAATCAGCTAAGAAACTTAAATCTCCACTAGCACTCTCACGTAGTTTTAAAATGGGTACTTTGACCCCAAAACCGAAGTTTTCTAGAAGCAAATTCTCCAGCTTTTCTGCATATTTTGGCGGAAAAAGGGCATAGAGCGAATTTAGATTAAAAGGGATAGGGACTTTTTTGCCCTCCAATACTCCAAGTACATGGTGATAGTAGGGTCTCCACTCTGTAAATTGGGAGAGATAATCCCAGACTTTCTTAGACTTAGTGTGAAAGATGTGAGGCCCGTATTTATGAACTAGAATGCCATGCTCGTTGTAGTAATCATAAGCATTTCCGCCGATGTGGTCTCGCCGTTCTACAATCAGCACTTTCTGCCCAAGCTGAGTCGCGATCCGCTCAGCCATTACACAAGCTGAATATCCCGCCCCTACGATAAGCCAATCAAATTTCATTAATTTCACTCCTTGAAAGCTACTTCAGGTCAGTTATGGAAATTTGTAGAGATTGTTTCTTCTGCTGAAAAATTTGGGATGCATCTAACCAATCTCACCCTCAAACCTGAAGTGGTTTTTGGACAGCTTCTAAGAAGGAGTTTTCAAGGATTCCTTCCAAAATATCAACAACTTCAAACACTGCTTTATTGTTGATGGCGGCGGCGTTGGCACGGTAGTAAGCCAGGGTTTCAGGCTGGATTAGCTTTGCTACAGCTTGGTTAATGTCCCGAAAATTGCGGACTACAATACCAATCTCATTATCTGCAATCCACACAGCCGAGGGTCGTTCTTGAAACAAGCTGAAGGCATTGCATTCAGTAATTACTGGCAGCTTCATAGCCACAGCCTCGCTGACACCTACAGAACCGGATTTACCAACGAAGAAATCGGACAGATGCATGTAGTAAGGAATTTCATTCGTAAAAGTTTCAATGTACCTTGGCAAACGACTCTGTTGACGACGCAGAGTGTTTGCTATTTCTTCATTGCGTCCGCAAATAAAAATAAGTTGTAGATTCAGCGACGATTTCTCCAGACAATCGGCAATCTCCAGCATCACCTTTGACCCCTGACTGCCAAAAGTGATTAAACCAGTAGGCAAATCTGGGTCTAGTCCTAGGCGTTGTCTCTCAATGCGGCGATCGCACTTCATGGGTTCGTAAAACCGAGGGTGAATTACCACTCCTGAAGTGCGGAATATTCGCTCCTGCGTATAACCAAAGTTTTTTGCTTGTTCAACCGCCCGTTCAGTGGGACAAATTAAGAACTGTTCCTGCTGTTCAATCCAAAAGTGGGGTGGGCAATCGGCATGATCGGTTATAAACGTCGCAAAGGGCACACCGGGTGACACTGCCTGCAAGCTTTCATAAATCAGCCGATTGACATACGGCAGCAATGCAATTACCATATCGGGCTGATGTTGCTGCCAGTATCTTTGAAAACGTGCTAACCAGGCAAAATGATAAAGGCGTATTTGTAACTTGAATGAGGGAACCAATAAAGGCTCAGTAATAATTTTTGCCCAGTTTTTTTTGAGTATCAGTTGATTATAAATTTTGTGTGGAACAGCCGTCCCAATGATTTCTTTAAAAGCATCGACTATATGAATTTTCCACGGTAATTGCCGCTGCTCGATAACTTTTTGCAAAGCGTTGGCAGTGCTGCGATGACCTGCGCCTAAATCATAAATCATCAAATATACTTTCTTCATCGCTTTCTCCATTCAGTTTTTATTCGAGTTAAGGATAATCTTTCGCTACCAAGTCGGCGTCATCATTCAATAAGCTTTAATTCTGGTAATCTGAGGCTTTATTCCTGGTTTTTTCCTTACTTTTATTGAGATTAAAAGTTAATTATTTTTATAATATTTGTCTGGATTTATATTGTTTAAAACGCTCCCAAAAAAAACCTGTTACATTTGCTAATTGGGATACTATCAACAATGCTGTCACTAAGATTTCTGGCTGTTTAGATTTTTGCAATAAAGGGTAAGTGAGTAAATTAAAAAAAAACTTGAGTGGTTCAACTTTGACGCGCTCATCAGTACGAGAAGACCTGCGGACGTGAAAGCAAAAAGCACCCCGTCCATAGTTGAAGTGTTGACGCCAAAAAGTGGGTAATGTGAGTTTATGGGCATGATAGACCCGAACTTCTGGAGCGTAAATCATCTTATAAGCGTGGTGCAACCAGCGATCGCATAATTCCCGGTCTTCTCCCGCAGCGAGGGTAAAAGTGGTGTCAAAACCACCAACGACCCAGAAAAGGTCTGATGGTAAAGCCATATTATTAGAGGCGAAAAAGCTCAACGGATGAGAGCTATTCTTGTAATAGTAATAAGTGTAGAGGTAGTCAATTAATACCTGGCTAGCAGTGGAATACAAATTGCTATCCAAGACGTTGACAGTCCGACCGCCAATCATGCAATCTGGTACTGTGGCAAAACGAACTGCCAAAGTTGTTAACCAATCAGGCGCAGGCGCACAATCATCATCGGTGAAGGCTAAGTACCTACCCCTTGCTCGTGTAACGCCAGTGTTTCTGGCTGCTGCTGGGCCTGCATTGGCTTGCTGAATTAGAGTTAGATTAATTTGGTCATGAAAGTGAGCAACCACAGGCTCTAATGGTGTTTTGCTACCATCATCTACCACAACAACTTCAAAGTCATGGTGTGGGTAGTCCAAACGAACCAGAGACTCAAGACAACTAGCAAGTTGTTCTGGACGATTGTAAGTAGGAATAATAATTGAGAAGAAAGGTATTTGCTGTTCCATAATGACTTACATAGACTTGACCAATCCGCCTGTTTTCCCCAGAATGGGAAAACAATTCGGGTGAGGGTGTGAAGTGGATGGAGTTTTAGCGCCCAGCGTATGCTGGAGAATGCTGCGTGTTTTTGACCAACCTGGTATGACATCCAAGCGTGTTCGTATAAAAAGTTGGCAAACATCTTGGGGTGCGCTTCAAAAAGCTCCCGATGTTTATCGATGAGGAGTTTAAAACTCTCCTGACGAAGCATCGGGTCTTTGGACACACGATTACCTTTATGAGCATAGAGTTGGTATGTAACAATCGGTAGACCTAGAATTGAGCAGAGTGGGTTGAGGCGCAGGAAAAGATCAGAATGAACACGAGAGCGAAATGTTTCATCCCAACCGCCGATTTGGCGAATGACCTTCTGTTCCACGACTAGGGTCTGCTTGGTGTAATATGAACAACCTGGCTCAAGTTCCTCTAAGGAAAAATGGGCACCGCGTGGACGAACTGGAGGCGGAAAGCGTTTTTCAATGACCCGACCTTGAGCATTCATCTCCTCTATCCCGGAAATAACTGCAACAGGTGGGGGAAGTGTCGCTTGCGCTAACGCTTCGAGCGACACTTCTGCCATATGAGGAAGAAGCCGATCGTCGTCATCCAGGTATGTAATCCAACGACCCTGCGCTGCTTCAATCCCGACGTTACGCGCCCGTGCGCCTCCACAAGATTTTGACAGCCGAATAACTCGCAATCGACGATCGCTTGGTAACTCAACTGGCTGTACCGAGCCGTCATCAACGACGATGACCTCTAAATCATTCATCGTTTGTGTCAAGGCACTTTGGACAGCGCGAGGAAGTAAGTGAGGGCGATCGCGGGTTGGGATGATGATACTGAGTAAAGGGCTGCTCATTTCTCTTTGCTTAAGTTCTATAAATATACGGAAGCTTCATTAGTAGTAAAGTCGCAACTCACCTAATTTTTCCGCTTGGAACGGAGTTCCTGGAAATTTTGTAAAACTTCTTTTGTCCCTTGCATCCCACCTGGAAAAATCATCCACAGAAGAATGTAAAGCAATCCAAAAATTGTCATCTTGACGAGCAAACTTAAGACAGCATTATTAATATCTGGTAAAACAAATTGACTTGCAGAGAGTATGACTGCTGCTGTTACAGATGCGAATGCAGGTCGCCACACAACACTGAAAAAATCACCCATTGATAGAGGCGATGTTTTTAGACAAAATGCAACCGCTGGGTAAGTCAGCAGGCAAATTCCCACTGTATAACCCATTGCAACACCATAAGCTCCCCACTTTGCACCAACTGCTACGGCGAGAATCATCACAGGAGTGTGAATCAGACCCCAGCGTAACTGTCGTTGAGTATGACCTATCGACACGTAGAGCCATTTTGTGACTCTGTACATACTACCGACAAAGGGCGCGATCGCCAGCAGTTGGAAGAGTGGAACCGCCTCTAACCATTGGTTTCCCAGTAGCAGCAGGATAATCTCACGGGCTTCCACAAAGCAAAACGCCAGCACCGGCATAGAAAAGGCAAAGATTGGCATTAACCCTCGGCGACAGTAAGCACGGTACAAGTCTGGGTCATGCTGGGTACGGCTGAAGCTAGACACAGCCACATCGAACAGAGGATTATAAATCTGTTCAAAGGGAAAATATGCCCACGTGTAGGCAACGTGATAAAAACCAAGCGCTCCCGCACCGCTAAAATAGCCAACGAGAATGCGGTCAAGTTGCATCCCAATGCGCGTGAGGAACCGGAAGCCACTGAGGTGCGCTCCATAAGAAAGCATTTCTCGCAGATTGGCATCTAATTTTGTGTTTTTGACATACTTCGCAGGTCGCCAACCACAAACAAACCAACTAGCAACGCTTTGGGTCAGTTGCATCACAAGCACCTGCAAGACTAACGCCCAGTAGCCAAGGCCAAGCCAAGCCGCACCTATGGCAAAAACAGCACCTGCTACCAGGGAAGCAACTTCGATCGCGGTCATCATCTCAAAGCGCATCTGTCGCTTGAGTAATGATTTGTGCTGAAATGTTAAACACAAACTCAAAACGCCAACTGCTAGCATCAGCGTAATTCCTGTTAGTTCCGCCTGTTTATAGAACCACGCGAGAACAGGAGCCATCAACACCATCAATCCTATGACCACAGCGTTGATTTTTAAAGACAGCCAGAACATAGCGCTGGCTTGCTGATGATCTAATTTTTCTCGTTGTACCGTTGCTGTCTCCAAACCAAGATTGGTCAAGCTGTCTACAAATGCAAGCAGTGGAGCCACCATCGCCAGCAAACCAAAGTCAAATGGTGTCAGCATCCGAGCCAGTACAGCAGTTGAGCCAATCCCCAATGCTAGCTTGATCGGCTGGGAAGCCACTGTAATCAAGCCAGATTTGAGCGATCGCTTTTTCAGGTCGGCGTTGAGTGCATCTGTTCTGATATGCTGCTCAGAATCAACACCCGAAGGGTACTGAGTCATGAGGCGGTGTCTCCCAACAATTGTGCTGTTCTACTAAAAGTTTGTTTGTGATTGGCATGATTTGTGGTATAATCTTTTTCACAAATTTGCTGATATATTTCTAGAAAGCGCTCCGTACATCTATCTTCACTAAAGTGGGTGAGCGCCCGTTCACGACCAGCCCGTCCCATTTGTTCAGCTATAGTTGGGTTGAACAATAGGCACTGCAAAGCATTAGTTAAGGCGTCTACATCATTCGGCGGTACTAAAAAGCCAGTTGTCCCGTCGCTGACAATCTCCGGCTGTGCGCCAACATTGCTAGCGATAACAGCCGTACCCCGCATCATCGCCTCTGTGGTGACGTTACCGAAAGGCTCCGCCCAAAGGGAGGGGACGACCTGTACCCAAGCCGAATCAAAGTGTTGTTCCATCTCTTGACGTGGTAGATGACCAAGCCAAACCACACTGTCAGTGACTCCCAGTTCTGTGGCTAAGGTTCGCAGGTTCAACTCCTCAAGACCCTGACCAGCAATCACCAACCGCGCTTTTGCCACCAGTGTTTTAACCCGTGCGAATGCTCGTAACAAAACCCCCACACCTTTCTCTGGTGCCAAGCGCCCAGCATAAGCAACTGTTGGCGGATCGCCCAGGCTTGGGCGCATCGGTCTAGAGGGAACCCCGTTGTGAACAACTTCGATTGGTGCAATCCCTTCCGCCTCTAAAATGGATTTCATCGCATAGCTGAGGGCTACGACTAAGTTAAAAGAATTGCGCCAGCGCTGCCAAAGCTTCTGCTGTAGCATGAATACTGGCCAAGTTTGTGGTACCATCAAGCAGCCATGACGCAAGCAAGCTCTTCCAGCAGGATGATTGCAAAGACTTCCATCTGGCAGTAATTTTGTTCCCACCGGACAAATTGCTTTGTATACTGCTGTTTGATACAAACACGGCACGTCTTTAAGAAGGGGAAGGATCAGTGGCGAAAGTTGCCACAAAAACATCCGCACGTGGACGACATCCGGTCGAAACTCCTTCAGGACGCGACGCAAGCTCAAATATGCTGAGGGATTAACGGTATTTGACAGAAATTGAAGAAAAAAAGAGTTCGTTCCGAAGCAAGTATAATCTGATAGGACTGGACTGCCTGGAACTAATGAGCTACGACTAGAGAAAA
Organism: Fischerella sp. PCC 9605; assembly: GCF_000517105.1. Taxonomy (GTDB): domain Bacteria; phylum Cyanobacteriota; class Cyanobacteriia; order Cyanobacteriales; family Nostocaceae; genus PCC9605. Next base: position 325,286 of record NZ_KI912154.1, read on the forward strand.
GCCGAGCATCATGACCGCGATCGCGCAAGTTCTGACGCAAAGCTAGTATTTGTAGCTCGGCTCCTCCGGTAGCTGTACCATAGTCATGAAGGAGAAGAATCTTCATTTTGCTGCTCCTTCAGCTACCCGATACTGCTGTTTCTGGGGATTTTGGAAACGGGATTTGTGCTTCGTCGGGTTGCTTTGCTTTCAGGTGATGTTTGGCGTATTGGCTAGTGAGATAGCGGTTGAATAGTTTTTCAATTGGCGCTAACCCATAAATTATGATGTTCTCAAATAACTGATTTTTAATGCCGAAAGTTAACTTACGGATTATGGGAAGATATACTGTGTTTGCGCGCCTCCATCCCAAGATTTTGTATTTATGTTGAAAGTATCCATCTTCCGCCAAATCCCACTTTTCCCGTAAGCGTCTTAAACTCGCCAACTCCCATGCATCGCTCCAACGCAGCATATAGAAATGGAAGTCTGTCCACTTCAGTGGTGGCCCCGGTACGTAAGTAATAATGCTGTCAGGCTCAAAGTACACTGTACCTCCCGCCTTGACGACGTTCATACAAAAGTCCAGGTGTTCCTTAGTATTGAGCATAGTTTCATCAAAGAAACCAACTTTCTGGAATATCTCTGTGCGCACCAATACACAGTGGAACTCTGACAACTCAGTTTGTGTCCGTTGCAACTTAGGACGTACATCTGCTACAAGTTGACCTTGCTTGTACATCTTCTCGCGCAGGCGGCGTCTTCCTCTAGCATCACAGATAACATGGGACTCACCACCAGCAAAGTGAACAATTTCATGCACTGGTTGCTCGTGACACACTAAGGGCCCAACCACTGTCGCCTCAGTTTCTTGGGCGCAGTTAATCAGAGCTTCCAGCCAATCTGGTGAAACGATGACATCGTTATCGACAAATACAACATACTTAGTGTCAACCTGAGCCAAACCAAGGTTTCTGGCGCGGTTGGGGAAGAGGTAGTAGTCGGTACGAATCAGTTGAAATCCCTTTTCTTGAGACTTCGCTTCCAGATATTGCTGCACCTGTGTTGGTGAGTTACCGTCTACATACACTAACTTAAACGGAATTTTGGTATGTTCGTAAATACTTTCTAGGGATTCACGGGTATAGCTAAAACGCTCCCGTGGTGAAACAACAATTGTGACTTGAGGATCTATCATCTGAAACCTCGTGGGAGTGTTGTCTTGTTGCTAGTAGCGAGAATCTGATGCAAGATATCAGGAATTTCAAACACCGCTCGATTATTCAAAGCAGCGACATTCGCACGGTAGCGAGCAAAATGTTCAGGCTGAAGAAACTTTTCAAGCGCTTGAGCGATATTCCGAAAACTTCGGATTACCAAACCCACCTCCTTGTGTTGAATCCAGTTGGCGTTGTATCGTTCATTTATGAGTGTGGCAGCATTACATTCCACAATCACTGGTAGCTTCATCACTAGCGCCTCACTGATACTCGCACCTCCTGGTTTACCAATAAAAAAATCGGAAAGATGCATATAGTAAGGAATGTCTTCAGTAAACGTGGTGACAAACCTCTTTTGGAGACCTTGGCTCTGACGTAGAGCCAAAGCCAGTTCTTCATTGCGTCCGCAAATAAAGATGAGTTGTAGTTTTTGTTGAAAACACAAAAGATGCTTGGCAATTTCCAGCATCAGTTTGGAGCCGAAACCCCCAAATAACACAAGCCCGGTGAGACAGTCTGGGTCTAAACCCAAACGTTGTCTCTCAGTGGCGCGATCGCCCTTCATGGGTTCATAAAAGCGAGGGTGAACAACCATTCCCGAAGTTTTGATGATACGCTCCTCCTCTACTCCCAAACCACGAGCTTGCTCTACTGCTCTTTGGGTTCCACAGACTACATAATTTCCCGTTTTCGGTTCTATGTAAAATCCGGGTGGAGAATCAACTAAATCTATAGGAATGGTCACTACAGGGGTGCCCGGTTTTCCCTTTTGCAAACTTTCCCATAGTATTTTATTATACAAAGGTAATAGAGAGACTACTAAATCTGGTTGTTGCTGGTGCCAGTATTCCGCAAAAATCTTGACACCAGTATCGTAATTTAGTCTGATCAGTAGTTGATTTAGGAGCAGTAACAGCGGGTGAAGCCATGTCCAACCACTTTTCAGCATCCGATTATACAATTCACCCCCAGTCATTCCTGATAGCGCCTTGTAGATATCCACGATCTGGTTTTGTTCTGCCAAGTGCTTTACTGTTTCGTCTACATCGATTACATGCAGCTGCCAGGGAAGTTGTTGCTGCTCAATAATGGAACGTAGCGCATTACAGGTAGCATAATGCCCTCCACCATACCAAGCGGTAAGAACACTAATCAAAAACTCTTTTTTTGGATATGAGAGTGATTGCGTTGTTTCCATTTTTTAAAGACCGAAGTCATTAATAGGACTAGCCCTTTCAAGGTGGGTGAAAAATCTGCTTTCATTGCCTGGTTTTTCCTGATTCGACTTGGTGTCTTAGTGTCTTGGTGGTTCAAGAAAATTTATTTTTTCACCACCAAGACACCAAGACACGAAGAAAATTTATTGTTTAAAATTCCACCTTGAAAAGACTAAATTAATAGGACTTGCATATTGACAAACTAGACAAAATGTGTTTTATTATTTTGAGTCAGGCGATCGCGCCCGTCTCTAGTTACTGAATCACTATGCATTTGATTTTCGGCGCGGATTTGGTTGAGCTTGGCTACTCCCAACCACTGATAAACTGTATCTCCAAATCTTGGGAAAATTTGCCACAGCGCTATTAGCAGTCTTGTCATACCTGCTGCGATCGGATCTTGATTCACAATCACTTCAGCCTGATTTTGCTCGATCGCCCTAACTACTGCGATCGCCACATCACTTGGTGTAGACGCGCCTGCTAAACTTGGTATGGGTACGCCAGTATCGGCAATCATTCCCTGACCAGAAACATACCCCGGACAGATTGCGGAAATTCCCACACCAGTACCAGCTAACTCTTGCCTGAGTGCATCAGTCCACATCAACAAGCCAGCTTTACTGGCAGAATAAACGCTGTTGTAAGGATTTCCCTTTTTGCTAGCTAGAGAGGCAATATTTACAATGTGACCGTTACCCTGACGTAACATGCTTGGCAGAAAAGCGCGAGTTAACTCCATAGCAGCAAGTAAATTGATGGATAAAACTGACTGGATATCAGCAAGGGAGTAATCTTGGAAGGCTCGATATATTTCTATGCCAGCATTATTAATTAAGATGTCAACAGAAGGAGCAACCCGCTCAATTTGCTGTCGCAAGACTGGCAGTTCTTCCACGTTGCTGATATCAAAGGGAATACCTATCCCTCTACCACCCATAGCATTAATTTCCGCACAGAGATTATCTAGCCCTTGCTGCGATCGCGAAACACCAACTACAGTTGCTTGTTTTTCTGCCAGCGCGTGAGCAATAAATACGCCAATACCCCGCGAGGCACCTGTTAAAACTACTGTCTTACCTGCTATGGTTGTCATAATTACTCACATTGTTATTTAGTCAATGAATGGAAGGACGAATGCGCCGATCAGTTAGCAACTATACTCTCCTTAAGAGAAGCAAAATGCCTTCCACCCAGATCAATTTCTCCCTGTTCAATGCCAGTTTTGATTCTGGCGACTAAATACTCCCAGTCAGAGGTAATGATATTTGTGCCATGATCTGGCTCGATCAGACTGGCTAGGGCAATATTGCTGCCATATTTGTTGACTAAATTGTGTATACCTAGGAAATTGAAAACTCCTGATTCATATGTTCCACAAGGAACTGAGGGATTGTGTACTCCAGTGCAATACTCATTTGGTTTAAACCATTGAATTGACGGATATCCGTGAAAATGAAACATTGGCGCACCATCTTTGATTAGTTCAGGTGCGTACAAAGCAGCAGCCAGGGCGATCGCCACCATCACGTAGATATCATAAGAAGGCTTAATATCTACTACTGCCGGATCGATGCCTTCCGGTAATTGCAAATACAATCTGTCTTTTAAACCAATTCTGAGAATGTCACGCTCAAGGCTTAAATCTGTTTTGTTTGAACCTGAACGAGAGGTAAGCAGCCAGATATCGGGAATTTGCTTATAAACGTATTTATCTCCTATTTTTGTTTTTACGTATCGCCTGCCTATTTCATTTTCACGGACTTCCGCACTACTGTATCCTGCTATTGGTAACAAGTTTAGCCACTCGTTTTCGGATATTTCCAGTTCTCCTACGTATTGTGGCGGTTCGGCATAGGCAACAAAACCATAAGAAACACCTGTTCTTCCATCCGCCATCCAGTCAACAATATCTCTGTGTGACTTTCTTTTAATGACATTGTCAATCTTAAAACCAGCAGGCAATAAATTTGTTGATGCCAATTCTTGACCCATTTTCACCAATCTGGCTGCAAAGCTAGATTGATTAGAGTCATATATTCCTACCTGAAATTGTCTCATTGACAATGGCATGATTGGCACATAAATTTTGGGAGTTAAGGATTTCAGAACGAATTTATCTATTTCATCTACAGGAAACATTGAATCGGAAAGATTCATGTTTAAGATGGAAATGTGAGTAGGAGAAACTCCAATGGCAATTTCCGAAAATGTTCTAACTAAAGTGTTGATACCAATTGGAATTTTTTGTTGATAAGAAAGTTTTGGATCGGTGAATTTTTTATCTAGCTCGGTAAGTACGATGACTTGAGTATTTGTCGGGTCTTCAATGGAGCGAACATTTTCTTCAGCCCAACTAATAAACTGAGCTATTTTTGAGACGGATATTTTTTGATTTTTCAAAATAAAACGGGTATAGGCAGAATACAAATTTTCTACAGCACATATCTTTAACTTTCCTGCTAAAGACGGCTGCCTTTCCACATCAATGACTGCACTAATTCCAGCTTTTACTGCCCTTGTCTTGATGCTTTTCTTCCAGTTTATGAATGGTATATTGATTTCATATTCAAACTCTCTTGTTGCTTGTTCCCAAGGTTCTATCTGAATACCACAAGCCCGGAGTTTGGTTTCTAACTCTTTTCTAAATTCCACAATAGTGTTGTTGTCGTAACCTTTCGGTAATGGACGAAAAGTTACGACCAAACTTTTTGCCATGACTGTTGAGTCAATGACAGGAGGCTTAAAACCGACAGTAGAGCGATCGCAAAACCCTCCAATCAAACGACCAATTGTTTGCAGGCTGAGATGTTCCCCATTCAAAACAGAATTGTCACTAACAGTTCCGTTGCTTTCATCCAGAAACGCCAAAATCTCGGGTTTACGCTGAGCGATTTCCATGCGAAGCTCGGATGATAAAATTCCCTTTGGAGAATGAATCTTAAGTTTACCGTTATCAGCCCAAATTTGAACGCCTTGCTGATTAAGATTTTCCACAAGCTCGGATACATTCAGCTGAGATACATTCATAATTCACCATCTCTCTTGTCTTGTAATTTTTCAAAAACAGCTTTGCAATTAACTCTCAATTAAATTTCAAACATCTCTGATTCCGAAGCTTCAATTTCTTTAGCTAAATGCTGCGAAAGGGATTCAATCGTCGGATAATGCACCAACATCAGCGGCGAAACTTCAACTCCGAAAACTTGCTTGCCAGCGCTAGCAATGCTAATTGCTAACACCGAATCCAAACCATAGCTATCAAAAGAAGCTCGAATGTTTATATCCTCTGGTTTAATTCCTAACTCTTTCGCAATTCGATCCACCAACCAAGCTTGAATATCTGGCGCTGTTAGAGAACTAACATTAAACTGTGGCACTGATATTTGTTCAGCCTTTTCCTCTTGTTTGTCAACTGCTTCGGGAAGGTATTGATTTCTCAAAACTTCAAAAATCCTGGGAAGTAAATTTAACTCCTCTTGTGAAAATTCTCCTGTTTTTTCTAACTGCTTAGCTAGCTGTTCGGGTTCTGCCTGACTGAACAAGTTAACAATCGAAGACTGACCATTATTTTGAGACAAGTTTTCTATTTTCCCGTGCCCATTATTATTAGTTCCAAACCAATGGCGCTTTCGCTGCCAGGGGTAGGTCGGAAGTTGTACGCGCTGACGCGAGTAGTCTCGATCAAAACCTGACCAGTTAACTTTTGCTCCACGCACATATAATGTGCCCAAACTATCCAGAAGTTGTTGCCAATCATCTTTCTCTGGATGCAGACTGGGAAGCCAAACTTTTTCTGTCTCAGATAAGTAATGGCGACCCATTTCTACTAGAATCGGCTTTGGCCCAACTTCCACAAATATTTCGTACCCTTGTTGAGCGAGGGTATCCATACTGGTAGCAAAACTTACGGGTTGTCGCCCTTGACAACACCAATATTCGGGGCTAGCTATCTGGGTAGTAGCTAATTCACCAGTAAGATTGGAAACTAAGGGAATTCTTGGTGGGGAGTAGGTTACTTCCTTGGCAATACGCTCGAACTCTCCCGCTTTCACCATCTCTTCTTGGGTTAGTGCTTGCATCAACTGCCCTCGTTTGGCGATCAACTTCAAGCCATCTTCCAAGCTGAAAACTCCAGCGACACAGGCAGCAACGTATTCTCCTACACCTTGACCCGTGACTATAGCGGGTTCTATACCCCAAGATTTCCATAACTGGAAGAGGGCATACTCCAAGGTAAATAAGGCAGGTTGGCTGTAAGCAGTTTCATTTAGAGGAGAACTTGTTCCTGGTTCGGGATACAGAACCTCTAGCAGAGACTGTTCTAAATAGGAACGCACAATCTCATTGCAGCGATCGCAAACTCGCCGGAATTCTGGTTGGGTTTCGTAGAGTTGACGCCCCATTTCTACATACTCAGAGCCTTGATCTGTGAAAAGGAAAGCAATCTTGGCAGAATCTGTTACCTTTCCCTTGCATAACCCTGCTACTTCCTGCCCAGCATTGAAAGCAGCTAGCTTTTCCCAGAGTTCGGCAGATGAGGAAGCTACCACACTCAGCCGATGCTGAAAATGCGATCGCCCACAGCAGGCACTAAAACAGATATCTCCTAAGGCTAAGTCTGGATTAGTGGCTAGGTGCTTTTCGTACCGTTCGGCTAACTGCACCAAAGCCTCATCTGTCTTAGCTGACAGTGCCAGCAGATGCAAGGGACGCTCGATTGAGCTTTGCATCGGCTTTGAAACCGGAGCCTCTTCCAAAATCAAGTGAGCATTGGTACCGCAAAAACCAAAACCACTTACTCCCGCCAGGCGTCGCTTTTCTGCTGCGGGCCAGGGCATCCGCTGCGTAGCAACTTTTACTGGCAGTTCATCCCAATTTATATAAGGATTGGGCTGCTGAAAGTGGAGGTGGGGTGGAATCTCCCCATGTTGCAGGGCAAGTACCACCTTGATCAGACCCGCAACCCCAGAAGCTGGTTCTAAGTGACCAATGTTAGTTTTTACCGAACCAATCACCAAAGGTTTATCTTGAGGGCGGTTCTTGCCAAACACTGCCCCCAAAGCTGCTACCTCAATCGGTTCTCCTACAGATGTCCCCGTGCCCTGAACCTCTACATAGTCAATCTGGGCTGAATCTACGCCACCATTTTCTAGGGCTTGGCGAATCACGGCTTGTTGAGATAGTCCGTTGGGGGCAATCAAGCTACTACTACGACCATTGTGATTGACCGCAGAGCCTCGAATCACGGCTAGAATGTTGTCCCCGTTAGCCAAGGCATCTCTTAGGCGCTTGAGGACGACGACACCACACCCTTCTCCTTTGACAAAACCATTCGCAGCAGCATCGAAGGTTTGGCAGCGACCGTTGGGATTGAGCATCCGTGACTTGGAAAGGGCAATGCTGGTGTCTGGCACGAGATTCAAACCAACTCCGCCAGCCAGAGCCAAATTGCACTCTCCCAAACGCAAACTCTGACAAGCCAAATGCACTGCCACTAAGGAGGAAGAGCAGGACGTATCAACAGCCATACTGGGGCCTTTTAGTCCTAAAATGTAGGATAAACGTCCCGCGGCTACGCTCAAAGAGTTACCGATCGCACTAAAAGCATCAATTTGATTCTGATCCCCTACCGACGACATAACTTTGCTGTAGTCATTGATGTAAATGGCTACAAACACCCCTGTGGAGCTGTTATACAAATGCTCTGGTGCTTGAGTTGCATTTTCTAGAGCTTCCCAACTCACCTCTAGCAAAAGCCGTTGCTGGGGGTCCATACTTGCTGCTTCTCGCGCTGATATTCCGAAAAACTCAGGGTTAAAGGCATCCACCTGAGCCAAAAAACCGCCTTTGCGGGTACACATTTTGCCTGGAGCATCTGGATCGGGATCGTAGTATTTTTCAATATCCCATCGGTCAGCAGGAACATCGGTAATGGCATCTACCCCGTTGCGCAACAGTTGCCAAAATGCCTCTGGATTGTCAGCCCCTCCAGGAAATCGGCAACCCATACCAACAATGGCTATTGGTTCCTTCTTGGCATATTCTATAGCGTCCAGCTTGGCTTGCATGTCCTCCAATGCCAGAAGTGCCCGTTTGATGGGAGATACAGACTTTTCTTGTGCTGAATTCAAATTCATTTTTCAGTACCTCATGCTGTCCAATTTACTGAGCAACAGCGCTTCTGCTTCGTTGTCTGATAAATGATCTAAATTTGACTCAGCTACAACTTGCTCCTCATTGTTGCTTTTCTGTAACTCCACAGCAGATTCATTACTCAACTCTATTTCCATCACTTCTTTAGCCAGATAATCCACAAGCGCTTCTACGGTTGGATAATCAAAGGGTAAAGTTGCAGGTAGAGAATAGCCGAGAGTGCTTTCCAAACGGTTCCTCAACTCGACGAGCATTAGAGAATCCATACCCATATCAAAGAAACCTTGTTGCGGATCTGGCAATTGGAAAGAGTCAAGTCCCATCACCTTAGTAATTTCAGTTTGAATGTGAGCAATTAAAAGAGTGCGGCGATCGCTAACAGGAGCTGCCTCTAATTGCTGCAAAAATAATTTTGTTGGCTGTGCGGATGGTTCTTCAAATGCTGCTGCAAAGGACTCAAGAAACGGCGAAGCCAGGCTTTGAGGGAATTGTTGGAGGAACTTAGACCAGTTAACTGGCAACACTCCCACCTGGGTTGTGCTCTGTTGTGCTAGCAAGTTTCCTAATACCTGCATTCCCTGCTGTGCTGGTATAGGCTCCACTCCCTGGGCAGTAAATCTCGCTTGGTCGCGGCTGGTGAGGCTAGCTGCCATCCCTGCATCGCTCCACGGCCCCCAGTTAATGCTTAACCCTGGCAACCCCAACGCCCGCCGATGATGGGCTAAGGCATCCATAAAGGCATTAGCCGCCGCATAATTTCCTTGACCTGGCGAACCCAGCAATGCGGAAACGGAGGAAAACGTCACAAACAAATCTAGTGGTAGCTGTTTGGTCAAGCTGTGCAGAATCCAAGTTCCTTTAACCTTTGCCGCCATGACTTGCTCAAAGGCTTTCCAGTCCTGCTGTAGCAAAATGCCGTCGTGGAGAACGCCAGCAGCATGTACAATTCCTCGCAGGGGTGGCATCGAAGTTTCAATTTGCTCGATCGCTCTGACCATATCCTGCCACTCGGCGACATCGGCTTGGGCGACGACAATCTTAGCTCCTACCCGTTCCATCTCAGCGATCGCTTTCTGTACCTCAGCAGAAGCCTCTCGGCGTCCAGTCAGCAATAAATGCCGCGCTCCATGCTCTACCATCCACTGTGCTACTTTTATACCTAATGCTCCCAGCCCTCCAGTAATGAGGTAGGTGCTATCCGACTGGAAGGACGCAGTACGAGCCGGTGGTACTTGGCTTCGGACTAGACGAGCTACATAGCGCTGTCCTTGGCGAAAAGCGAGTTGGTCTTCCCCTTGAGAATCAAAAATCTCTGCTAACAAATTTACTGCTTCATCTTTTGGCGCATCGCCAGCCAAATCTAGCAGTCCTCCCCACAATTTTGGATGTTCCAGAGCAATTACCTTACCCAATCCCCACAAAGAAGCTTGAGCCACTCCTGGCAGTGACGAAACCTCTGGTACTGCCCCCCTCGTCACCAACCACAAACGCGGGAAGGCTTGTTGATAACAGTTGGCGAGAGCTTGCACCAAATGCAGGGTACTGCCACAACCGAGAACCTGAATTTCTTCTAGCGAGGGGATGGTCAACTCTGGAACCAATCCTGTGTCTAAACTCCACAGGTGGACAACTGTCCTTAACGGCAGGTTTGTAGTTTCCACCATCTCTTGCAACAGCCGCTCGAAATCGGCTGGATTAGATGGGTTGAGACTCCAAGTTCCAGGCTCTTTGGTTTGATATGTGTCTCCCGCATAGACTAAAAGACAACTCTGACCCCGTTCTTCTAAGAGATGGGCTAGGGCTTGTCCTACACCCCCTCTGTCAGCGAAAATCAACCAACTACCTGGTTCTTGGAAACTGATTTCTGCCAGCTGACGCGGCTTGGGCTGCCAGGTTACTTCGTAGAGCCAATCTTTGATGGATGCTGCCGTTAGCTCCTGTTGGTGTTGCTTCACTAATACGGATAGCAGCTTAGGCAGTAATTTTACATCTGCTTCTGAAAGTTGTTCTGCTGTTTCTATATATTGGGCTAACTGTTGAGTATCTCCCTGATGCAAGAGATTGACGATGGTCGTCGTTTGAACATTGTTTTGGGATAAAGGCTCTGCTTTGGAATGCCCATGGTTATGTAATGTTTCTAACCAATAGCGCTGGCGCTGAAATGGATAAGTCGGTAACGCCACGCGACGGCGGGGATAGTCTCGGTCAAAGCCAGTCCAGTCTACTGGCGTCCCAGATAAGTACAATGCCGCCAAACTGTCAAGAAGTTGTTGCCAATCTTCACGCCCTGTCCGCAGGCTAGGAAGCCAAGCTATCTCTCCCTCCGTTAGGCAGTAACGACCCATTCCCAGTAGGATTGGCTTGGGGCCTATCTCCACAAACACCTTGTAGCCCTGCTGAGCTAGTGCCTGCATACTTGCTGCAAATTTTACTGGTTGCCGTACGTGATGACACCAATACTCAGGGGTAGCGATATCGGCTGTAATCGGTTGACCAGTGAGATTGGAAATGAGGGTAAATTTAGGTAAGGAGTATGTAATATTTTTAGCAACCTGCTCAAACTCCCCTAGCATTGGCTCCATTAAGGGAGAGTGGAAGGCATGAGAAACTTGCAACTTTTTGGTCTTAATCCCTTCTGCGTGCAGGGCGTTGGTTACTGCCTCTACAGCCTGGCGATCGCCAGAAATGACGATATTTTTGGGGCCATTAATCGCGGCGATCGCTACCTTTTGGGCATAGGGTTGAATGGCTGAGACTACTCGGGCTTCATCTGTCAATACCGCCACCATCTCGCCATTTTCGGGCAACGCTTGCATCAGACGAGCACGTTCTGCAATCAGCTTCAGACCATCTTCTAAACTAAATACCCCCGCCGCACAGGCCGCGGCATATTCGCCCACGCTATGACCCATGACTGCATCTGGCTTAATTCCCCAGGATTCCCATAATCGAAATAGAGCATATTCCAGAGCAAACAGGGCTGGTTGGGTGTAAGCAGTCTCATCTAAGGGTGAAGATTTTCCTGCTTCGGGATAGAGAACCTCAAGTAGAGGCTGTTTCAGATAGGGACGCAGAATTTCGGCGCATTGGTCGAGAGTTTGCCGAAAAGTAGGTTGGGTTTCGTAGATTTGGCGACCCATACCTACATATTGCGAACCCTGACCAGTGAATAAAAAGGCTAACTTTGGCGGCTTACGTTTAGTTACTTGCTCGCTTCTAAGACCATCCGTATCCTGTGCGGTGGCAAAAGCATTTAATTGCTGGCACAACTGTACAGAAGATGCAGTGGCAACAGCGAGGCGATGCTCGAAATGCGATCGCCCCGTACTTGCAGTAAAGCAAATATCTGCTAGCGATGCTCCGGGATGAGACGCTAAGAAATCTGCATAACTTTGTGCCATCTCCCGCAGAGCCAAATCGCTTTTGGCTGAGAGCGTCAGCAAGTGCAGAGGGCGTTCTATAGCTTCTTTCTTTTGACTTTTGACCCTTCGCTGCGCTCGAGGGCATGCTTTTGACTTTTGACTTTCTAGAGGTGCTTCCTCAACAATCACATGGCCATTAGTACCGCCAAAACCAAACGAACTAATGCCTGCATAACGAGTCCCTGTACTTGCAGTCCAATCTTGAAGCTCAACAGGAATGGCAAAGGGCGTCCCTTCTAATGAAATGTATGGATTTAGTTGCTTCAGATTGAGGTGCGGCGGAATTTGTTGATGCTGTAGCGACAGCACGATCTTGAGCAAGCCAGCCATACCAGCCGCAGCTTCCAAATGCCCAATGTTTGTCTTGACTGAGCCAATCCAACAAGGGCGATCGCTGCTGCGTCCCTCCATTAATACTGCTTTAAGGGATCTGACTTCAATGGGATCTCCTAAAGAAGTACCAGTTCCATGAGCCTCAACATAGCTAATTTGCGCTGGTTCCACTCCCGCATTTTCTAAAGCTTGGCGGATAACAGCCTGTTGAGAAGGCCCGTTGGGAGCAGTTAGCCCATTGCTAAGACCATCCTGGTTAATTGCCGAACCTCGGATGACTGCCTGAATATTATCGCCATCCCTAATAGCGTCACTAAGACGCTTGAGCACAGCAATACCGCATCCTTCGCCACGAACATAACCATCAGCATTGGCATCAAAGGTTTTACAACGACCATCGGCTGCCATCATTCGAGCCTGGGAGTAGGCTATGGTCTGTGCTGGCGACAACATCAAGCTTACTGCTCCCACTACACACAAATCTGACTCAGCAGTTTGTAGGCTGCGGCAAGCTAGATGTATTGCAACTAGGGAAGAAGAACAAGCTGTCTCAATTGCCAAGCTGGGGCCACGCAAATTTAGCAGGTAGGACAGGCGGTTGGCAGCAACACCAAGTGTGTTACCCGTGCCATCATAAGCATTGATGCGGTCTGTATCTTGAGAGAGCAAAATTCCATAGTCGTAGTTGCCAATTCCAATAAAGACTCCTGTCTGACTGCCAGAGAGACTCGAAGGCGGTATTCCCGCATTTTCCAAGCTTTCCCAAGCAACTTCCAGAACTAGCCTCTGTTGGGGATCCATCCGCTCTGCCTCACGCGGTGAAATACTGAAAAAGGCAGGATCGAACCAATCAACTCTCTCGATAAATCCGCCATAACGAGTACTCATTTTTCCGGGTGTAGCAGGTTCGGGATTGTAGAAGCTATCCACATCCCATCGATCCTTAGGTACTTCGGATATGGCATTAATACCATTGCGCAAAAGATGCCAGAAAGCCTCCGGATTGCTAGCGCCTGGAAAACGACAGCCAATGCCAATAATAGCTATGGGTTCCACTATATAAGCCCTCAACGCTTAATGTATTGCTGCTAATATGCCAAAAAGCGCGATCGCTCTAGGTATTAACAGAGTGAGCAAACTGCTTAAAGGCTATTTGATTGCGTTTGATTGCCTTCTCTATCGATCCACCTTCAGCCATCAAGCGCATTTCGCGGTTAACTGGCCATAGGTACTCAAGGCGACCGAAGAAACGACTTAAATCACTGAAAAGAATTTCGTGATACTTGAGATTGACATGGAAGCCTTCGTGTTCTTGACACAGGCACTTCTCCAGCCAATGGAGGGTGTCCTGCTTGGACATATTAAACAGAGGAGACGTGAGCAGCCGATAATACGAAGGTATGAAATCTACATCATCTCGGAATGTAGCGGGTAGGGCAGCAGATAACCCGCTCAAAAGCCCCCGTTGTAACAAGAAGATGATGACGTTAGATAGTAGTTTTTCGTACGCTGTGGGCTTCGGAAAATCCCTATATACCTCTTGTGCAATAACCTGAGACATTGTGGTATGGAAGGATTCATCCAACAAGTGATAGTGAGATACAGCGATCGGAGTGGGGATGAACTCACCTTTTCTATCCAGATCCTTAAACTGTTTGTAGTAGCGGTACTCATATGTTTTTAATGACATATTTGCTACCATGCGCGCTGAGTAGTACTGTGCTGCTAAGAAGGGAGAACTACCCCAATTTAAACTTAGGAATTTAAACGCGGTTGGAGATGCAGTTACTCCAGCCAGTCCACCAGTGGCTGTGGGGATTGAGCTGCCTTTTTCTTGCAAGTACTGAGAATAGTATTTTTCCTTACCCTGATGCATCAGCTTGGTAAGAAAGCGAAAGGTGGAATTCTGGATAGATTCCCATTTAGGAAGTTCTTGGAGTTTATAGCGCAGATTATTGTTAGTCTGATTGTTCAACTTTTTATGGAGAGGATTACCAAAGGACTCTTTGCCCAGTAAAGCAATCTTCGTCTTATAACCAATTTTCTGGAAAGTATTGATGTGGTAGCGTTCTTGACTCGTTTCAAAGTCCAGTTCTTGGCATAGAGTTTCATATCCCCCAATGTGAGCAAAAACACCAGATGTGATTTGGTTGTAGAGCATGGTGTTTGCTTCTGCGGATGCAGTATGCTGATACTGCCCCACCCAGAAAAGGTGATTGAGCGCTAGTTTTTGTGCATGAGAAGCTTGTTCGTAGAGAGGAGTGCCGTAGAAAGTGGAAAGTTCGGGATCGCCCCAAAAATGATTGCTGTTGTGGCTGTAATCAAAGTTTTTGCCTAGAGCTTCTATTTTTTCAGTGTAATCAGATTCCGTGTTAGTCTGATAGGTTTTGTTGATGAGTTGAAAATGCTTTTTATCTTTGTCCACGAACTGATTTAAAACTTTGGATTTCTGATCCAATTCCTTAGTTGTAACCATGATTGTCTCTTGGATAAAGAACTTTCAACGATTTGAGCAAGTGAGTTAAGCAAGATAGGCTTTTCAGTGTTCAATTCAAGTTGGCACTCAAATGCTGAACAAGGCTTTCGATGGTTGGGTAATCGTAAAGTAAGGTTGGATCAACCTCATATCCTAACCAATCTTGTAAGTCACCAGTTAAACCAACTGCTGCTGAGGAATCTAAACCATAACGATCGAAAGGAATCGTAACATCAACTTCTTCGGGAGCAACTTCTAACAAATCAGCTAGATAAGAGACTATCCAAGCTTTAATCTCTGCTGCTGTCGGCACCTGCTTAGGTGCATTGATGGTGCTACTCTCCGAAAGCGTAGATGTAGTGTTTAATTCAGGATTCTGCATTTCCATCGTTTAGTCCTTCGTATGTTATGAATGATTACGTTTGCTGTAGTAAGATTGCTGCAAGTTTACCTACACAACCTTAGTCTTGATAAGTTGTGAAAGTTCGTAGTTAGGGCTTGAGCACCTTGAAATTGAGCGATAAATCGCTCACTACAAACCTTTCATAATTAGTGCGATGAATCACTAGTGGTCTATCGCATTAGTTTTGATAAGTTGTGAAAGTTCGTAGTTAGGGCTTGAGCACCTTGAAATTGAGCGATAAATCGCTCACTACAAACCTCTCATAATTAGTGCGATGAATCACTAGGCATAGGTTGTTGGTACTGTGGTCATTAGTATTAAAAGGGCGATCGCCAAAGTCATCCAATTGCTACTACTGTGCCCAAAAAAGGAATGAGAAAAGTTACTAAGGCTAACCACCTATATATCGTCTGTAGGTAGTCGTTGGCGATCGTTATCTTCTTCGCCTGATGTGATTTCATAGCTTACCTTATACACCCTGAATTAGTTCCGGTTATTAGCCCAAGCTGCTTTGTTACAAGCAAGCCTGCGATTCTGGCTATGCATTAACTTCTTGTTCTGAAACCGTCTCACTGGGTATGAGGTAAGCAATTTAACAATATTTTTTCAGCAAACATAGATAGCATTATCTCACCTTCACCAAAAGATTTAGTTTTCGGTCTGCATTAGACAATTTGATCAAATAACCAATGAAGACTAAACCTTGATTAGCGGGATATCGACAAACAATAATGCTATCTTCTCTGGCAGCTGCCACACACAAGTTAGTGTAAAAAACTTGCTATTGGTTATTGGAAACTTGCTAGCTATTAATTGGCAACTATCAAGCTGCTCTGATGTTTGGAATTTGTATGGCATAATTGTCATTAGGTTCCGTCATATACGTGGGCAAGTTATTTCCCACAACTGTTGCGATCCTGGTTGCAAAGGCTCAACAGTTGCAGAATTAGTTAGCTTTAAGAAGCTAATTAAGCAAGTATGTGATGTGTAACCTACCTGGGACATAGCCCTCTTAAGGTTTCGGAAGTCTTGGAGGGTTATTCTCAGGTTTTCAATGCTTTGACCTACCCAGTTTCTGATTCCTGGGAGAGTTCTGAAACAGTAGGTCGTTCCAAACATTGCAGTCACATCAAGTTGTTGGTAGATATTCCCCTTGAGTAAAAGACTGTTTTTAAAACTCGGCAAACCAAGAACTACGACGTCTTGTTTGCAAGCGGTAGAAAGCATCTTTGGAATCAGATAACATCCTCATAACTAAAGCTCTCAAGATAAACAACTTGCTATTTGGCTGAGAGACCTTTAGGTTCCCCCTAAAAATAAACCTAAACAGCCAAAGCCAAAAATGTGTTTTAATCCTTTCAAAGGGAATGTAGATATTAAAGCTCCTTTCTTTAAAAATTATAGGCACAATTTGAAATATTGTGAGTGAAAAATTGAGAAAGCTTTAAATTACAATGGTAATCTCTCGTTCATCTCGAATTTCCTCCAGATAACAAATTTTTCAAAGCAGTCCTCAATCAGAAAATCTCACAAATATCCTTATGCCTATTGTCACGCCACGTGCTACAACTTTGGTCACATCAGCAAGGCAGTGGCTTTTCTATCTTATTGCTAAGATAGTGTGATTCTTGTTCATACCTGTTTACCAATTGTCAGCTGCTGTAGAACCGATTCAACCTCAGCTTCCAAATGTTTGAACTTAGCTTTGTTCTGAGGATTCTCACTCCAATCCTCTACGACATCTAAATTTCCAGAAAGAAACGCTGCTCGACAGGCTTGACGGCGAATCTTGCCACTAGAAGTTTTGGGAATGCTTCCAGTCTTGACGAGTACTGTAGCGAAAACTTCCAGTCCGTGCTCTGCGACTACTGCTTGTCTAATACTTCCGACAACTTCTTGAACGTTTAACTTCCGCAGGTAACTCCGCTCTACTTCCTGAACAATAACTAGTCGCTCAGAACCTTTGAAATCGATGGCAAATGCTGATCCACAACCGGGTCTCAGGGCTGGATGGCTCTTTTCAACAGTCAATTCAATGTCTTGGGGATAATGATTTTGCCCTCTGATGATAATTACATCTTTGAGTCGTCCTGTAATAAACAACTCGCCACCTTGCAAAAATCCTAAGTCTCCAGTGCGAAGAAATGGACCTTCACTTGTATCTGCTAGATAGGCACGGAAAGTTTTCTCTGTCTGTTCAGTTTGATTCCAGTAACCACGAGCAACACTCGGGCCTGCAACCCAGATTTCTCCGACTTGCTCAGGAGGACACAGAGTTAAGGATTCGGGGTTGACAATGACGATCTTCTGTTCTGGAGGACTTTGTCCACAACCTACCATCGTCCGGGTATCTTCCTGAGTACCTTGATTTTTCACAACTCGGTTTTGCTCTAATGCTGCTGCTTCTACATTGCAGGTGATTGGTAAAGCTGTTTTTTCACCTCCAGAGACGATGAGAGTAGTTTCTGCCATACCGTAGCAGGGATAAAATGCTTCTTTGCGGAAACCACAAGGTGCAAAAGTAGAGGCAAACTGCTCTAATGTCTCGGCACGGACAGGTTCAGCACCAGTAAAGGCAACTTCCCAACTGCTGAGATCAAGATTCTCCAAGTGTTCGGGAGTGACTTTACGAATGCAAAGGTCGTAAGCAAAATTTGGGCCACCACTAGTTGTAGCTTTGTAGCGGGAGATCGCTTGCAGCCAACGGATTGGCTTTTGGAGAAAGTCTACAGAAGCCATCAATACAACAGGAAAACCACTGTAGAGAGGTTGTAATATCCCACCAATCAACCCCATGTCATGGTAGGGTGGTAGCCAAATCAAACCTTGGCTATTGGTTGTATGCCCAAATAATTTCTGGATCGTAGCTGAGTTGGAGAGCAGGTTATGATGACTGACTATGACACCTTTAGGATTGCCTGTAGAGCCAGAGGTATATTGGAGAAAAGCCACGGTATCGCCGTTTAATTCCTGTGGCTGCCATGTTTGTGCTACGTCATGACTCAACCCATCGGTAGCTAGCCAATGCAATCCAGAAATTCCTAAGCCTTCTTTATTAGAGCTAGCCTGGAGGTTATCCAACAGAGATGTAGAAGTGAGTACAACCTTTGCTTGAGCATCTGCCGCGATCGCTTGCAATCT
Organism: Fischerella sp. PCC 9605; assembly: GCF_000517105.1. Classification (GTDB taxonomy): domain Bacteria; phylum Cyanobacteriota; class Cyanobacteriia; order Cyanobacteriales; family Nostocaceae; genus PCC9605. The sequence goes on from NZ_KI912154.1 coordinate 343,633, forward strand.
AGATAAATTTTGATTTTTTCTAGGTGGATAGGCTGGAACAGCGATGACGCCAGCATATAAACATCCAAAGAAGGCAGCAATGAAATCTAATCCAGGCTGATAGAGAAGTAGGGCACGTTCACCGCCAGCATTCAGAGATTGGAGAGAAGCAGCAATAGCTTGTGCTTGTAAATGTAACTCTCCATATGTCAACTTTTCTGCTTCTGTTTCTCCACTCTTCAAAAATGTATATGCTTTTTGTTCTACTTGCTTTTGTGCCCTGTAACTTAGTAGCTCGACAAAAGTTGAGATATGGTACTCCTTATCTACCAGATATTCATAACTAATACTCATTGATTATTCCTCACTACTATAGGTTACAGCGATCCCCCTCAGCACCAAATCCTTTATGGCATGGCAACACATCCCTCGTTTTACTTAACAAGGGATACAAACTACATCCACTATGAACAGTAACAAGCAGACAATATTTATTTTTCAGAAATCTCTCTTAACTGTTTGCCTGTTTAATAAACAGACATCTAAAATTTATCTATACATTTTGCGGTTAGATTAGCCCTGACCTGTTTTTTTGATTGCAGTTTAAGCGGAATCAGTAGAACCCCAAAATCAGTAGAACCCCAAAATCTAAAGAAATATTAAACAAATACAAAATCTTTTGTCTATCTATCTCTAGATAGGAGTGTTTGCGATTTAGGTATAAAAGAGTTTACTACTTAGGGTAGAAGCGCATACTAAATCTACCGCTGTTGGTGGCAGCAGGCTTGACTCTAGAGTACTCCAAAACATGAGCTAATCGCTCACTTGTAGAGTATTTATTGTTGAGCTTCCTTGACAAGGCTCTGGAACAGAAAATTGAAGATTTAGTTCGTAAAATCTTATCCTATCAATCCTTTCCATTGGATTTTTTTAATATTCTTTTTTTCTATCTTTATAAGTCATTGAATTTCCAACTGATGTAATAAACGGTACAAAGCAATTTTATCTGATCTAAATCCCATAACTTCATAGTTAAATTCCATAACTTCATGGTTTGACCACAACTACTGCTAGCTAATGTTTTTACATTAGGGCTAATATCAATAAAACTTAGAGAGTAATCGACCACGGGGCGATCGCAAATTACAAGACAACTAAACCCTTCTGTTGAAGGGAGTTATGGGAGCAACTGATGGAGACAGCACACTGATTGAATAAAGGGAAATAAACGGAATGACTTCTTTTAAAAGTTGGCGACAGGTACGAACAGTTTTTGCCAATCGAGTTTTCTCGTGTCTTCCAATCTCATAATCCGCAGCTTCTTGTAAGGATGACTTGATTGAACAGCGATTTATAGAAGGACAAATAATTGGTACACCCAGAACCTTTATTTTGGGAAACGTCGATAGTAGCTGGGAAGAGTGTGATTTGGTTGTAGAGGGGACGTGCGAAATAGGTGGACAAGAAAATTTATACCTATAAACTCAGCGATCGCGTACCATTCCTCTAGAAGGTAAGGCTATGCATGTCTACTCGGCAACCCAAAATCCCCATCGCACTTAATCTGTCCTACTGTTTAGTTAATTAACAAATCTTCGGTTCTAAGTATCAACAGAGAGCTACACACCAGAAGAGATTGCGATCGCCAAGTATTCCAAAATCTGCTAAATATTGCAGGAACTCTAGCAGCAAGTTTGATGGCAACACTGGGAATGGCAGAAAACTGAATTATATCAAACAGATAAAAATATCTATAAGCCTTATTAGAACACAAAGATTACTACTTGATGGATTGACTCCGGAAATCATGGAAAAACAGGCAATAGAAAAATGGAACGGTAAATTACCTCTCGTTATGAGTAAGGATGCACCAAGGTTTTGAAATTTAAATGAGTTATTAAAAATAAATAGTAAATGATGTAATCAATGTCTCATAACAAATTCTAGAATCAAACAGAAATTTGAGTCTAGCCAAAGTAGAAACTATTAAATTTTTAGATGTTTGATTTACCGTACATGTATTATCACATACAAGTTATGAAGTTAGGGTAAAGGCGGCATAAAGGCGATCGCCTAAATAAAAGCTAGTAGTTTACGATTAGTAGTAAGCTCCGACAAGGCTGTAAATTAAAGCAGTCAGTACTAACGTGGTAATTGTCACATAAATCCAGTTGTGTTGTTTGACAAAGACCAAAAGAGAAACCACCACCCGCAAAATTGGTGTCGCTATCAGCAGCAACAGTCCCAACTGAATTATGCCACGACGACTACCAGACAAAACTGCAACCGCAACACCAGTGGGAGAACGAAACTCGGATGGTTCACCGTGAAAAAATTGATATTGTGCGGGTTCAGCCCCGTGGTGTAACAAATAGAGTATGCCACCAAACAACACCACACTACTGGCAAGCAAAACACCATATTTGAGCAGATGACTCAGTAAAATATCGAGTAGCTGTGAATTCTGGAATATCTGCGTTTGTTGACTTTTAGTGTAAACCTTTGTGTCTGTAGTTTCAAGACTTGGCTTGGCTAATGCATCTATGTCAGAGTTGACATTTTGTGGCAATGGTAAGGTAACAACTCGACTCTCTGACTGTGTGAAGGTTGACCGCTGGTTAGAATTTAATTTAAACATACTCAATTCCAATTGCAATTGAAAGCGTGCAGTCTGCCAAGTTGCTTGCCAACACTGCTTTTTTTGAATTTTGAAGTTTGAATTGTTTACATTCCTCCAGCGAGATTTTGATACACCATCTTCACAGCCATTGACACCAACACCAGGCTGAAGACAATTCTTAATATCTGCGTTTTTGCACCAACTAGAACTCTTGCCCCTAAAAATGCACCAGGCAATATTCCCAACATCACTGGCATAGATAACCCTGGATCGATGTAACCACGGGCGAGATAGACTCCTGCTGATGCTGCGGCAGTGACACCAATCATAAAATTGCTTGTGGTAGTCGAAACTTTGAACGGAATACGCATAATTTGATCCATTGCCAGGACTTTAAACGCTCCCGAACCAATTCCTAGTAAACCAGAAATTACGCCAGCAACCAACATTACGGCAAACCCAGCTGGCACAGCATGAACTTGATAAGACATCACACCCTCAGGTGTAGGGTAAGTGCCGTTGAGTTGGAGATAATCAGCGAGGGGATCGGTTGTGTCATTTTCTGGATTTTCTAGCTTGGGTTGCCCTGAAAGATAAGCAGAGTAAAGCAGGACGATTGCCAGAACAATAGTCAATGCCTTGACAGAAACGAACATTGCAATTAAAGCACCCACGATCGCGCCAATAGTTGTTGCAACTTCTAAAAACATTCCCAAGCGTAGATTGGCAAAGCCTTTTTTAATATAAGTTGAGGCTGCACCAGCACTTGTAGCGATGACAGAAACGAGTGAAGCGCCTACAGCATAGCGAATATCAACACCGAATCCAGAAGTTAACAAGGGGACAATGACGACTCCTCCCCCTAACCCTGTCAGTGCCCCGACAAAGCCAGCACTGAAAGATCCCAGCCAAACTAATAAAGAAAATTCTAAAATGTTCAAATTTCATACCTCTTTAGTCAAGAGTTAGTAGTTAGTGGTTAGTGGTTGGTTGTTGCTTATTTCCAATGCCCAATGCCCCACTCCCCATATCAGCAGTTACCCACCGATCGCACTGTGCAGCAATGACACGGAGATAGCAAATTCACCATTGAATAGATTGAGTAGAGTGAGAGTCCACTTTTGACGATAATAAAAGCTCCTAATCCTATTAAGACAAAAGGCATGAAATTGTTGCCATAACGAGTCAAAAAATCTGCGATCGCGTGTTGATGCGTTAGTTTATATGCTGTGTAGCACAACACACCCATGAGTGTGAAAAAGACACCGAGAATTGCTAACAGGTTTTCCTAGATACTACTAGCAAACAAAGGCACATAAAGACTGCGAATCGCGCCCGTGAATCATTCATAAAAGAAGAGAAAAAGCGATCGCTATGAGGTTACAGCAATTTTCATTGATTTGATTCACAATCATGATGTAGGGGCGTAGTATGCTGCGCCCCTACTGTGTTGTTTATTCTTCACCCAACAACTGCCGTTCTTCAGGAAGTAATTTCGTTTCACTCACTGGTTTTTCGCTGTCAATACTTGCCGATTGTGAATAAGGCCTAATAATCAAACTCACGCCAATTGCCCAGGCGATCGCAACCATCCAACCTGCAACAATATCACTGGGAAAATGAACTCCCAAATACAGCCGTGTCCAGCTAATCGCTAATACATACAAGCTGCCCAACATCGCTACCAACCAGCACCAAGCACTACCCCAGGTCAAAACTACCAAAATGGCAATCAATGTCATACTAGTCATGGCATGACCACTGGGAAATGAATAAGTAAACTCTGGTGCAACAGAATCCCACAGATGGGGACGGACTCTGTGCCAAAATTCCTTGGCTGTGTGGTTGATAATCGCACTACCAGCAGCGGTGATAACTAAATAGGTGAGCGATCGCCACCGACGTTGCAGTATGAGAATGAGTGCGAGCGTACTGAGGATGGGTAATACAGTCCTAAACGAACCCAGTTTTGTGAACATCGCCGCGAATGCATCTAACTGTGGCTGTGCTACAGAGTGAATTGTCACCAGAATCGGCAAATCCCAAGGAAAACCACCCGCATTTTGCTGCACCTCTAATGCCAAAAGTCCAAAAATTTGTAGTGGTAAATATACTCCCACAAACAATAGCAACAGAGAAGGCCAGTGGCTAATCAATAGTTTTTGCACAAACCCTACAGGCAACAGTACCTTAGTCGGCGATGTTCCTGTGAGTTGATTTTCATCGTTGACTTTTTCTGACTCTGCCATATCAAATACAGTATTCTGCTAGGACTAATGTAGATTTCGTTCTTAAAATACAACAATATAGCTAGATCGTATACTCTCGAAATGTAAATATATCCTCAAACCCGGCTTCCAGAGAGAACCAGATTTTAATACGAAGCGTAAATTTATACAAATATTTTGTATCAGCCCATACAACCCCTAGCCATACGACCCTTAGACTTTTGGAGTTTTTTCAGTTTTAAATACGGTAATACAATCAAGTTTTAATATTTTAAGAAAGCGTCAAAGCAGTCGGTCAGAGAAACTTAAGAAACTTGTGCAGGCTGCTGCATCACAAGTATTCTCTACCCAAAGTGACTAGAGAAGGTTTAAAATTACCGTCTCGGCAGCGATCGCGTGACAGGTATTTCCATCTCGTGGCACATCAATCTTATTTACTCTTTGCCATTGCTGTCATATTTTGAGGAATTCTTACCGTAAAAATTGTTCCAACCCCTACTTCACTTTCTACAGAGATTTCTCCTTGATGCAGTTCCAGGCACTTTTTCACCACAGCTAGCCCTAGTCCACTGCCAACAATCTTACCCACGTTGTTAGCACGATGAAAAGGTTCAAATAAATGCTGGAGAAATTCTGAAGGAATTCCTATTCCGGAATCTTTGACTTGGAAAAATATTGCATCTAGTTCACAACTGAGAATCAAAAAGATAGTTCCTTCTTGAGGAGAATATTTCATTGCATTTGATAGCAAATTGCTGAGAATTGAGTACAGCAAATTTTCGTCCAATTTGGCATGGGTACAGCTACCTTGACTAATAAATTTAATAGTATGCTGCGGTTGATTGCAAAACTGGAGGTCTTCTATCAAATTTATACAAAATGCTTCTAAATCAATGAGTTCTGGATGAAATTCTAATTTGCCTGCTTCTGCTCTAGTTAGAGTGAGAATATCCGTCAGCAATTGATTCATTGACCTAGCTGAAGATTGAATTCGATGCAGATTTTTGAGCTTCTTTTCTTTTGTCCACTGCTGTTCGCTTTGAGCCAACAATTGAGCCGATCCTAAAACAATACTCAAAGGCGTGCGAAACTCGTGAGAAACCATTGAGAAAAAGCGTAGCTTCAGTTCGCTGAGTTCTTTTTCTTGAGCTAATGTCCTTTGAGTGGCTTCCGCTTGCTGACGCTTAACTAATTGTTGATAAAGCAAAGCATAAACACCTAACAAAATACTAAAACTCAGCAAAGTGCCGAGGAATTCAATCAACATCCGGTTGCGGATATTCCTCTGGGAATGTCTAACCGAGATTTGCAATAACTGTTCTTCCCTAGTTTGCATTTGGGTCAGTGTTTCGCGGATTTCACTACGATTTTGGTTGCTTCGAGCAACTAGGGTTTCTTGAAGAGTAAAAGTTGATTTACCTACTTCCTTGAGATTAATCGACTGTTTGGACAGTTCAACTCTTTGAGCTATTAGGAATCTTAGCCTCGCCAACTGCTGCTGTTGAGAATGGTCATTAGCTAATTGTTGCTGCAATTTTTTGACTTTGGCATCTAGGCTTTGCATTGCCTGATTGTAACGTTTGAGTTCTGAGCGCTCTCCATACAGAATATAGCCCCTACGTCCTGATTCTGCATCAGTCAGTGTCGCGAAAATATCAATCAGGCTTTTCATTGCCTCATGGGTATGCTTCACTTTATTGCCACTCTCAATTAATTGAGTAGCGTTTTGGTAAGAAATAAAGCTGACTATACCCATTAATAACAAAGATAAGCCAAAGCCAGAGGCTATCCATTTCCCTTCCAGCGACCATTTCATAGAAAATAATTTTAGTTAATCGTTTGAACTCGGCATCGTTTGTTATAAAAAACCTTACATTAAAGTTAATTCAAAAATATTTCTGACAATGCGTATCTTGGTAGTTGAAGATGATGTCCAGCTAGCAGAGATGCTGATGGAAGCTCTTACTGACCGTCAATATATGGTGGATGTAGCTCAAGATGGGGAAGAAGCATGGGATTTTGTCAATGGGTTGGAATATGACTTAGTGGTGCTAGATATTACCTTACCCAAGTTAAACGGTATAAGTTTTTGCCAACGCTTGCGATCGCGCAATAGTACACTACCTGTTCTCATGTTAACAGCACGCGACACCCTTACTGACAAAGTTACCGGGTTGGATGCTGGGGCTGATGACTATATGGTCAAACCTTTTGAAATGCCAGAGCTAATGGCTCGCATTCGCGCATTGTTGCGTCGCAATAGCGCCGCAGCTTCTTCCCCAGACCTCAGTTGGGGTAATCTGCATTTAAATCCCACCACTTATGAAGTTACCTATGCTGACCAACCTCTACACCTGACAGCAAAAGAATTTGCCCTCCTAGAACTAATGGTTTCTAGCGGTCGCCGGGTATTAAGTCGAGCCGGGATGATTGAGCGCATCTGGTCACTGGATGACCCACCCAGTGAAGAAACTGTTAAATCTCACATCAAAAGTTTACGACATAAACTAAGAGAGGCAGGTGCTCCTGATGGTTTGATAGAGACAGTTCATGGATTGGGCTATCGCCTCAAGCAGCTTTAGGAAATTCCCGATTTCTACCCAATTTTTGTCCCTTATCTCCACAACCGATTGTTAGACTCCCATTTAAAATAACTCCTTGACACCATGCTTTCTCCAAACCGATTTAATAATTTGGTTTGGAGAATTTTAATTTTGACATAAATTTCTTTAAAAATATAATATTAATAATTTTATCAAAGTAGCTCTCTACAACAATAGAGTTTTTGACCTGAAGCTGATATTGAACTACCCGATTTTTACCCGATTTTTACCCGATTTTTTGACTTCTAAGATGTAACATTCCCAAAGAGTCAATTTCGGAAGATTATTTTAGTTTTGGGTCAATTTATATGTCTCATTTTTCAGTAAATATTTCCAACATCGTTCTTACTAATGAGCAGTATCTCAAACTCAAAGTCTATGCAGAAAACCATAAAATATCAGTTCACGAAGCAATTCGGTTGCTTATTGATTCTATTCCAGAACACTCTAAAACTAGTAAAAATTTAGGTAAAAACCATCCCTTTATATTTTCCAGAAGGTTTTTGCAATTTTTTTTTGATACTCAATAATTTTAATTTTAGTGGAAATAATGCTTTAATAAACTTTGTAATTTGACGCTCTGGGTACATCTTGTTCATTATTTGCAGGTTGAAATTTAATGATGAATACTCTTGACCCTTTGAGTTTAGTTAAGTCTCTAGAAAACTCTGCTCCAGAAATGCAAAATTCTCAACCTAATTACGCATTAATTTCAATTCACGGCGACCCTACAGCTGAAATTGGCAAAGAAGGAGCAGGTGGACAAAATATCTACGTGCGTGAATTGGGATTGGCATTAGCAAAACAGGGATGTCAGGTTGATATTTTTACCCGACGCGAACACCCCAACCAAGAAAAAATTGTGGAACTAGCACCCAGGTGTCGCACAATTCGTTTGAGTGCAGGGCCAGCAAAATTCATTCCCAGAAATGAGTTATTTGAACATCTACCAGAATTTGTGGAAGCTTGGCTTGATTTTAAACAACTAACGGGGCGCAACTATGCACTGATTCATACTAATTACTGGCTTTCTGGTTGGGTAGGACTGAAACTTAAATCTCAACTGGGATTTCCCCAAATCCATACCTATCATTCTATAGGGGCTATTAAATACCGTGATGTGGAAAACCCACCACAGATTGCTTCGATTCGCCATCATGTAGAGAGGGCAATTTTAGAGCAAGCAGATTGTGTAATCGCCACCAGCCCCCAAGAAGCAGAAGATTTGCGTCAGTTTATTTCACAACACGGGCGCATCAAAGTAATTCCTTGCGGCATTAATACCGAACACTTTAGTTCTGTGAGCAAGGAAGTTGCTCGTCAAAAGTTGGGAATTGCCCCAGATTCTCAAATAATCATGTACGTAGGACGCTTTGACCCCCGCAAGGGAGTTGAAACCCTAGTAAAAGCCTGCACCTATTTGCCTGATCCATTTAAACTCTATCTAGTTGGTGGTAGTCGTGAAGATGCAGCAGACTTTCAAGAACAACAACGCATTCAAACCCTGGTAAAAAAACTGGAATTGGAAGCAGTTACGGTTTTTACAGGGCGTATATCCCAACAAATTTTACCTACTTACTATGCCGCAGGGGATGTTTGCGTTGTACCGAGTTACTACGAACCTTTTGGTTTAGTTGCGATTGAAGCAATGGCAGCAGGAACGCCTGTAATTGCTAGCGAAGTGGGAGGATTGCAACATACAGTGGTGCATGGTGAAACCGGACTGTTGGTTCCTCCCTACAACGCCAATGCTTTGGCGATCGCGATTCGGAATCTGTTGGAAGATCCTACTGTTCGGCAGTGCTATGGCAATGCTGCACGCAATTGGGTTCAGTCTCGTTTCAGCACTCAGGCAGTCACTGCCCAAATTTACGAACTCTACCAATCTTTAACACTCGGTACGTTTGTTCAAGAAATAATTCAAACTAAAAAGTTAACTCCGACCTTGGAAAGACAAATCCAAACTTTGTTGAAATCAAATGCTTTGAAATCTAGTGAAATTAAGACTCTAGAAAAATTAATTGACTCATTCTCTAACGACACTGCACAGTGGCTGAATGCAAAGTAAAAAGCATCTACAATCGCTTGAATTGAGTCAAATTTATCAGTTCCAAAATCAAATGTGAATGAAATGGTAGTTAATTTTAATGCCTAAAGGAGGCAAATGCTGTGATGGAGATAGAGGAAAACAAACATACAACCCAGGATGGAAATACTGTTATTGTCTTAAAACCTAAAGAGCGGCTAGACATTACCACATCTTGGCAATTTCGGATGAGATTACAAGAATGTTTTTCTCAACACAGTTGCCATCTAGTTGTAAATCTTGATCGAGTAATTTTTATTGACAGCACTGGGCTGACTTCGTTGGTGGCTGGAATGCGGGATGCTCAGAAAGCCAAGGGCAGTTTTCGCATTTGCAATCTACACCCAGAAATCAAATTAGTAACAATGATGGATACGGGGTTGAAAAATTGTGAAACTGAAGAAGAAGCTTTAAAAATTCTACTTAAACTGTATTCTTAGCTGATATTTTTGAAGATATTACGGATTTTTTCTGAAGGTTAATTATATTAATAAAGGAATAATTATACTCCCTGTATTTAAATCTAGAGATTTAAATTTATTCAGATTGTTTAAATTTACTCTTAACATTTTTTCAGTGAGAAAAACTAAACATGAAACTGCTCATAGTTATTGACTTGGACAATACTTTAGTCGAGAATAATCAAGCTAACGCCGCTTTAAATCAACGGTTGGAAGCCATACACAATCAGATTTACTTAGTCTATGTTACTAGCCACTCTTATGCTTCTAGCCATAAGCTAATAGCACAAGCAAAGCTTTTAAAACCAGATTTCTTAATTACTAGTGTAGGTAGTGAAATTTATCAACAGGGTGCTTTTTTAGAACAGGATTGGGCAAACTACATTTCAAAAGATTGGAATAGGGATAGAGTTTGGTCTGTTGCCAGCGAATTTTCTGAACTGAAACTCCAACCCGAAAGCGAACAAACACCTTGGAAGTTAAGCTTTTGGTTGGATATGGCTGCGTCACTTGATGTCATTAATGATGTGCGAAATTTATTAAAATTTGCTGGATTGTCGGCTCAGGTAATTTTCAGCAATGGGCGAGATGTTGATATCGTACCCCAGAGCAGTAACAAAGGTAACGCTACTGTCTATCTTCAACAATTGCTACAAGTACAACCGAATGCAACCATTATCTGTGGAGGTTCTGGGAATGACATTAGTCTATTTCAACTATCATCACCTGGGATTATCGTTGGCAATGCCCAGACAGAACTTCTTTGGTGGTATTACAACACGCGTTACCCTCGGCACTATCTAACTCATTACCCTTATGCTGTAGGCATTCTCGAAGGATTTATCTACTTTGATGTGTTACCGTTTTCACAGTATAGATACTAGATATGGAAGGGAAAATTTATCAGGAAGTTGATAGATTTTTTCCCAGTTCAAAAACCTGTCATGTGTGCCTTAATCAAGTTGATAGTTTACCGCTAGATATAAGATTTTAGACTTGCGAAAATTGCCAAACTAAGCATGATAGGGACATCAACGCAGCTATTAACCTCAGAGATGAGGGACTACGAATTTTGACCTCTGGAACGGGGGATAAAGCCTGCCGCCCAGATGTAAGTCGGAGTAAGGGAGGACGAAAGAAATCCACTACTGCGCTTTCTGTTGGACAGGAAGCCTACATCGACCTCTTCGCGGCGATGTAGGTAGTTCACTTTTGACAAAAAATGTGACTTAAACTCATGTTCCAAGTTGCCGAATCTGCTCGCACTCTCTACCTCAAAAAATAACTTTTCAAGCGAGGAAATGCTCAAAAGTGGCTTGGCTTACTAGCGAGCCAATCTAGTAATCATCCCGATGAGACACATCACACCACTCAAGGCAATGCTGATGAGTATCATAGTTGCAACAGGGAAATAGAAGGTAAATCCAGGACGCTCAATTTTAATATCTCCTGGTAAATTGCCTAACCAACTTAACTTATCTGCAAACAGCCAGATCACAAGACCAACAATTACTAAAACTACGCCCAGACTAACAATTAATTTGCCGATATTCTCCATGTTTAAGAATCAAACTCACCCTTCTAAGATTTGGCAAATTTTTTCTAAAGTTGCATCCTCCAAAAGGATACGTCTATAAACCAGAGGTGGTGGTGTCCAAGGTTCTGGTTGCAGTTTCGCTACCATTAGCGGAGGAATAAAGATAGCAGACATCCATCTAAAATAGGTTGGCAATATCTTAGCAATGATTGGAGTCAACAGTTGGGTGACAGCATCAGCTGCGTGTTTTACCACCACAACTTGTTCTTGAATAGCGCGATGGGCAACTAGATGGTGATTCTCGTAATTGCAGAAAATTCCGGTTCTCATTGCGATCGCTATTATTTCTACATTGCAACCCAGTGCAAGTCTAACCACAAGCGTGGATCTGCTTGCTTGATTTTCGACATTGGATCGCGTAACAGTCGCGAGGCATTCAGGAAGACTACCTGAACCAACCCCATATTCTCTGCTACTTCTCGGAGTACTTCTTTGTGGGCTTGCACATAGGGCATCATTTTGTCAGAACAATAAATCCCTATGTATCGCAATCGTTTGGGAGGTCTTCCCCAGTAATTGGTGATGACTTTCACATAACAGTCATCCAACAATTCTCCGGATTTTGGGTAATACTTTTTGATTACCTTCACAAATTCTTTTGCCAAGATGTCTTCTCTAATCATGACAAAGCCTATTTCTGTAGGGTTTATCACATTATTAATATAGCATATATTTGTTATATAAACATGACTCAATATTAGAAAAATGCTAAATATTATCTAATTTTACTTTGGATATATACAAATCTTTTGATAGCAAAGTTGCTTCTATTTTTAGATAGAAAATCAAAAAGTATATAAGTTTGTAGTGAGCACTACTTCAACGGAAATAACCAATGAAACTATAGCGCTCATTACAAACAGAACAACACACACTTATAAAAATTTTTATCCCTTATTTCTGTATCCTAACGAACATTGCGCTCAGACACTAAAACTTCAGCTACCAAATGTGGCAGATCTGTCAAATCAGTATATCCTTCTGAGCCACGAATAGGAGAGATAAATGTATAGTTAGGATCGCATTCTCCCGTATCATAAACTTGGATATACCACCGATCGGGAAATCCTTCTACTGCTAGTTCTACAATGTACCAACTTTGACCGATTAGACGAGAGTTAACAATTACAAACCACTCTCTGTTTTCTTCTAAAACGTTCCACTCAGCCATGAGAAACTCTAACGCAATTTGTCCTGCGTCAGTTGCAGTCAATAGCATATTTACTCCTTATTTGGAACTTCAGGATATAATCCCAGTTGCTTAGATAATTCGCGAGCAACATGAATTAAAAACTTTGCTCCATCTTCATTACCTTGATGTGCAAATACAGCTGCTACTTGTAGCATTGTCTGTATAAAGCCAGCATCAAGTAATTCTGAGTTGGCTTCTAAAATTTCTGGTTCCTGCCCATTGGGACAAGTGAGTAATTTATCAATTAAATCAAAATACAGATTTTGGCGTTCTTCCGTCATCATCATTTTTTTATGTTGAATTGCCTACTGCTCAATACTTTCATGCCACAGTCGCTCTAGCATCTCCACTTGTTGTTGAAAAATTTCAGCACGATAAACAAGATATCTGTCGTACAAAAAAAAGAAAATTCCCAGACATATTGGGAACAACAAAAAGAACCATTTCAAGAAATCGACAACTTTGTATAATTGAGCAGAAGTCAGTAAAGTATGGGGAAGTTTGATATCAAATATTTTGATACCAGCCGAATCTTGAGCAAAATTTTTACCTGCTAGTTCAAGAGGCAACGTGCTAGTATTTTGGCTGCCAGCATGAATTTCATTTACTTCACAGGCTAAATGCTGTATTTCTACTAGCTGCATATGTTGCTCCCAAACCACACTCAATACTACTAGCTCAGGTGAAAGCACGATTAAAGTTAGCAAACCAACCGTTAGAAACTTTAAAAGTTGTAGTCTCATTTTGGCTCTTCCTTGCTAGGCAGTCTGCACCCTGTGAGACAGAAACTTTATTGGTAATTAAGGTATGAACACCCAAAAGTTAAGCCGTACCATACTCAGAAAGCATCTTTTCACTTTGGGGATGAATTTGTGATGCTCGTACTTAACACAATTCCATCCCCATTTTTAGTCGGGCTAGAATTTTGAACTTGAACTTACGCATTTAAAGCCGCTCATGTCTTGCTTGATTTTGCTTACAATCGTGAGGGCTTAAGAAGTCCCCCCCTTTGCAGGGGGGGGTAGAGGGGAATCTCTGCGTAAATCCTATAGGTTTTATAGCAGCTGCCTTAGCTCAGAAGAGTTTTTCTGCGGCGGATCAAAATTATTAAACTAATTAAATTTGCACTCAAAGCTTGTAGTTCCTATCTCAACAGTACTCAAAAAATTTTTTGGGGTATGGGTACTAGTATTTTTGGGGTGTAGGTACTCGCATTTTTGAAGTGGGGTGCTGGCATTGATGTACTCAGATAGAAAATAGGGTTGGGGGAATGGGGAACAGGGAATAGGAAATAGGAGGTAGATAAAATTTGGGTAAAAGTCAAAATAAAGATTAATTTTTTACTGAAAGAGATACATTTCATGAACTATAAAAATATAAATTAATCGTATAATATTATTGTTTTTTTTACATTGCATATGATATTAAAGATATTCTGAAAAATTCAGCAATAAATCAAGCTAATTTTTAAAATATTTAGTGATTAAACCAAAAGGGACTTCCAAGAAATAAATTATCCCGTGAGGTGGGCATCCTGCCCGCCCCTGGGATGGGACGGGTGGGGACACCCATCCCACAAGAAAATTTGGGATATTTTTTTATTTGGAAGTCCCAAAAATAGTTAATAAATTCAATATCCATCCTCTACTCTCTGTCACCCATATTTTTAGGAGTTATATTCATGCGAATTGCTCGTGATATTACTGAACTAATTGGATGCACTCCATTAGTTCAGTTGAATAAAATTCCTCAAGCAGAGGGGTGTGTGGGCAAGATTGTGGTTAAACTGGAAGGAATGAATCCAGCAGCTTCGGTGAAGGATCGCATTGCTGCAAGTATGGTAGAAGCAGCAGAAATAGCTGGTTTGATTGAGCCGGGAAAAAGTATTTTAGTCGAGCCAACTTCTGGAAATACGGGAATTGGACTAGCGATGGTAGCGGCGGCGCTTGGTTATGGTTTAATTTTGACTATGCCCGAAACCATGAGCTTAGAACGACGAGCAATGCTGAAAGCTTATGGTGCAGCTTTAGAGTTAACGCCAGGAACAGAGGGGATGAGAGGGGCAATTTGCAAAGCTGAAGAAATTGTGGCTAATACTCCCAATACCTATATGCTGCAACAGTTTCGTAACCCAGCCAACCCAAAAATTCACCGAGAAACTACCGCAGAGGAAATTTGGGCTGATACAGATGGACAAGTAGATATCGCGATCGCAGGAGTAGGTACTGGTGGAACAATTACAGGTATAGCTGAAGTAATTAAACCACGCAAACCCAACTTTATGGCGATCGCAGTCGAACCCAAAAATAGTCCCGTCCTTTCTGGCGGTCAACCGGGATCGCATAAAATTCAAGGTATTGGTGCTGGATTTGTTCCAGAAGTTCTCCGCACAGATTTGATTGATGAAGTGATAACAGTCAGCGACGAAGAGGCGATGATATTTGGGCGACGTTTGGCAAGAGAAGAAGGTTTGCTGTCTGGTATATCTTCAGGTGCAAATCTATGTGCAGCGATACAAGTAGCTAAACGTCCAGAAAATGCAGATCGTTTAATTGTAATGATTCAACCTTCCTTTGGAGAACGTTATCTTAGTACGCCGATGTTTCAAAATTGGTAAACGGTAGACTGTTTGGGGGGATGGGGTGATGGGAGAGTCCGGTTTTATATTCTCCCCAATTTCCCACCTCCGGTTCTCCCACTCTCCCACCTCCCCTCTCTCCCACTCCTCCACTCCCCCGTCTCCCCACCTCCCTATCTTCTACATATCCCTTGCCACTCTGAGTTTCAAATCGCTACTTTTTTACGCAAAGCTGTACTTAGTACAACATTTCATAAATCCCTAGCGAATACTATTCTGAAATACTCTGCGAACCTCTGCGCTGACTCTGCGCGACGGCAGTCGCTACAACGGGACGCCACGTGCTACAACGCGGGGAACCCGCGCAACGCAGTGGCTCGGGAACCCCCGCAACGCGCAGCCTCCCCTCTGCGTTTAAAAACGCTACTTTTTTACGCAAAGACATACTTAAATTAATACAGCCTCTTCATTAAACATTCTGCGATCCGCCTGGATGCACCTGCTTTGCCCATCCGTCGCAAGCCATTTTCAGCAATAACGTGCAGTTCGTCTGGGTTGGCAAACAGCGATCGCACTACCTGTGGAACTTCATCGGGTTGTTCTACTAAAATTAAACTTGGCCCCAATAGACGACTCTGGGCTTCGGCAAACTTGGGATTGAATTGCGGCCCATTTCCAGGAATGGCGATCGCGGGTTTACCCAAACCCACAAATTGTTCTGTCGCTGTTCCCGCCATCGCGATCGCCAAATCTCCCAAATGCAAGCAGTCGTTATAAGCTCTTTGTGTCAAGATAAAATATGCATTTCTTTGCTTAAATACCAAGGCTTCAGCATCAGGAATTTGAACGGGAGAGTTGGAGTGAGAACGCCAGCCGTGGGATTGGAGAATTTGGTGTATGCTGACAAAATGTAAACCGGGGGCGATCGCACCTAAAAATACTAATGTTCCACGAGTGGGCGCTAGCCAATCTTGTTCTTGGAAAGAGGCCATCAATGCAGACACTGCAATCAAAATTTTCTGCCAGTTAGCATAGGCTTCTGGGGCACGAGAGCCAGGCAAGAGAGTTATAATCAGCGGTCTAGCTAATTCTTGCTGTTCGACATTGCTACTATAAAACCGTGCGGTGGGAAATGTTGGTTCCAAACCATCCATCATTGGGTTGCCCACATCAACAGCGGGAATAGGCCACCTTTGCAATATCTTAGTCGTCAGAGAATCTCGGGGAAACACTGCCTTGCAGCGGCTATGACTCATTAGCCAACGTTCCCAAGGATGATAAACTGAACCGGAAAAATTTTCCAACCATGTGGCTTTGTTTTTGCGTTTTAATAACCCCTTTTCATCTCGTACGTAGTATTCCGATCTCGCCGTGCCAACAAAGGCATAGTTAGTATTACTGAGCCAAGCAAACAATAACGGTACAATATCCCCTACAGCTAAAATGGCGCTGTTGTTGCCCAATTTTTGTTGAAAACTTACCCAGTGGCGTACAGTTTGAATTTGGTTGAAAGTAAGTTGCAATAAGCCCCCACGGAGATCGCGCATAAATTCGCGTCCATCCATGTAGATAAAACCACCAGAAGGCATGGTACGTACCGAACCAATCAGGGGAATTTCCAACTTTTGGTAAGCGTGTCCTTCACCTACTAAGGGCAAAGCAAAAATTTCTGGTGGATGAGGTTGCCATTGGAGTTCTTTTAAAATGCGAACTGCGATCGCATCCTCGCCGTGGCCATTGCTTAAAACCAACAGTCGCAGGCGAGAAGTTGTTTCTTTGATTTTAGAGGTTAGGGGTAAAGGAGATACATCACTCATATGGAAAAAATTATGAATTATGAATTATGAATTATGAATTATAAATTATGAAATTTTCAGCATTAAGATTCATAATTCTCACCCATTGCCCCAACCCTATTACCAAATTTTTGTATACGCAGTTCACGTCGAACTAGGTAGAAACAAAAGATCGTATTTTACTGTCTTTAAGAGCAAGAGGGATAAATGGCGTATAAATCCGTAAGGAAGTGGAGGGGACTGGTAGTTAGTATTATCCCCACAGCCTAACCTCAGTACAAAAGGACAAACTAACTTCCAGTTTAATCAAACTAAGATATTATGCGAGTTTCTTCTGCTGCAATTTTTACTTTAGCTACTTTAGCCACTGGTAATTTGACTGAGCAAGCAATAGCTGCACCTGCTGATGCTTCTACTCAGACTCAAAAAACAGCAAACGTGGTAGTTCCATTCACAGAAGCCAAGCCTGTACAAGTAAGTGCGATCGCATCGCCTGAAATGCTAGTAACAGAACAATTTTCCCAGAAAACCACTAGCGTGCAAAGTAGTGCCGGTAATAAATCTGTGGTGATAACTACGCAAAATCACACGGGAAATCAAATAGACGCGGGGACACTCCGACGCGGGGACGCGGGGACACAAACTGTAAACAATGACTTAGTTGTCACAGCTACAGATGTACAAATCGTTGGGGCAACACCAGAATTACAACAGATTGTTAGCAGTATCATTAAAACCCAAGTTGGCAGTGAAACTAGCCAAACGCAATTACAACGAGATGTAGCGGCAATTTTAGAAACTGGATTATTTGCCAATGCTAGCGTCAATAGCCGCAGCACCAATACAGGGTTAAATGTAGTGTATCAAGTGCAACCAGTGATGGTGCGATCGCTGCAACTTTCTGGTGCTAAAGCACTCACTTATCAGCAAGCCTTGCAACCCTTCCAGTCTCAAGTTGGAAAGCCAATTAGTCCTGCTGGTTTGCAGCAAGCAGTACAACAAATTAATCAGTGGTACGCAGACAATGGTTATAACGTGGCGCGGGTGTTGTCGATCAAACCGAGTCCCACAGGTATCTTAACTGTGAATGTGGCAGAAGGCGTAGTAGGCGATATAAAGTTTCGCTTCGTTAACGATAAAGGACAGGCGGTTGATGAGCAAGGTAAACCAATAGCGGGACGCACGAAAACAGATTTCCTGCAACAGCAGTTAAAACTCAAACCAGGTACGCTTTTTCAAGAAAATTTAGTCAAGCAAGACTTGCAGCAGCTGTATCAGCTAGGCTTGTTCGATAACGTGAATGTGGCATTAGAAGGAGATGCGTCAAAGCTGGATGTTATTTACCAACTTCAGGAAAAGGGCGCACGTTCTGTAAATGTGGGAGGCAACTATAGTGCCGATCAAGGTCTAGTGGGCAGTTTTACCTATCAAGACCAAAATGTTGGTGGCATTAACGATAATTTAAGTACGAATCTCCAAGTTGGTGCGCGCGATCTACAGTTTGATAGTAAGTTTACCAGTCCCTATCGTGCTAGCAACCCCGATCGCCTCGGTTATAGTATCAATGCTTTCCGCCAACGGGGAATGTCAGATACTTTTGATGACGAGATTAAATTAGCAAATGGTGACAAAGTTCGAGAAGGTCAATTTGGTGGTGGTTTCAGTTTCCAGCGACCGATTGACGGTTGGGATACAAGCTTGGGATTCAATTATACCCGTACCAGCATCCGCGATCGCGATGGCAAAATTACCTCCTTTGATACCCAAGGTAATCCCCTATCGTTTAGCGGTACTGGCATTGACGACCTAACAACTGTATCTTTCAGTGCTAGCAAAGATAACCGGGATAATCTCGCCAATCCTACTCAAGGTTCTGTGCTGCGTTTGAGTACCGAACAATCAGTACCCCTCGGTCAGGGTGAAATTTCCATGAATCGCCTGCAAGCGAATTACAGTCAATTTGTGCCCATTCAAGTATTTAAATCTCAAAAGCCACAGGTATTTGCCCTGAATGTCCAAGCCGGGACAGTGATTGGCGATTTGCCGCCTTATGAAACTTTTAACTTGGGAGGGCCTAATTCTGTGCGTGGTTATGATTCTGGTCAGGTTGGCAGTGGTCGGAGTTATGTATTGGCTTCGGCAGAATACCGCTTTCCAGTCTGGAAGGCTTTTGGCGGTGTGGTGTTCGCTGATTTTGCCTCTGATTTAGGTTCTGGTGATACTGTATTAGGAGACCCAGCAGGAGTACGTGCTAAACCAGGCATTGGTTTTGGTTATGGAGCTGGTGTACGCTTTGATTCTCCCTTGGGCTTACTTCGGGCTGACTATGGGATTAACGACCAAGGTGAAAGCAAATTTCACTTTGGTGTTGGTCAGCGTTTTTAAATCCGCTATACGGAGTCAAGAGTCCAAAATCAATAGTCAAGAGGAAAATTTGGACTCTTGACTTCAGATTAGGATAATATTTAACCCTAATTTAAAATCTAAAAATGGATTGCCCAGACTCATTTCTCAAATCCCGAATCTAAAACACTATGCTAGCTGGTACACAATTGCAGGGTGGAAAGTATACGTTGGACCAAGAAATTGGTCGGGGTGGCTTTGGTATTACTTTCAAAGCGACTCATCACTACCTAAATCAGATAGTGGTGATTAAAACCCTAAATGAAAAGCTGCGACAACATCCTGATTTTGGTAAGTTTGAGCGCCAGTTTCAGGATGAGGCCAGACGCTTGGCTACATGTGTCCACCCCAATATTGTCCGAGTCAGCGACTTTTTTGTTGAAACTGGGCTGCCATACATGGTGATGGAATACATCCCGGGTGAAACTTTGGGAGAGGCATACGTTTTGCCAGGAATACCTTTGCCAGAAGCTACAGCAATTCATTACATCCGTCAAATTGGGGCGGCCTTACAGGTGGTGCATCAAAATGGTTTGCTGCACCGGGATGTGAAACCGGATAATATCATCCTCCGCCAGGGAACTCAGGAAGTAGTGCTGATAGATTTTGGCATTGCCCGTGAGTTTAATAGTGGGGTGAGACAGACTCACACGGGCATGGTATCTGAAGGCTATTCCCCAATTGAACAGTATCTATCCCAAGCACCGCGCACACCTGCAACGGATGTTTACGGCTTAGCAGCAACACTGTATTCACTGTTGACAGGACAAGTACCTATGCCTGCACTCCTGCGTGATCGCGAACAAATGCCTGCGCCTCGTGAGTTGCAACCCCACTTGAGTGCTGCTGTTAATCAGGCTGTGATGCGCGGTATGGCAATTGAGGCAAAGTTCCGCCCGCAAACAGTGGCAGAGTGGCTGAAACTGCTACCAAACGATGGCACAAATCCTTTGCCACTACCAGTAGTTACGCAAACAGTGCCAACCATTGATTTATCTGCCCAACAGCGTCAAGCTAACTCGCCCAAACCAAAGATTGCAAGTCAAAAGCAAAATTCATCACTGTTTGGGAATATCACTCCCATCGGTAATAAAGTGCGATCGTCCAAAGTATTACTTGGCGCGGGTGTAGCCTTTATTGCTGCCACAGCAGGTTTTGGTATTACTACCATGTTCAACAAGCCTCAGCAACCACCTCCAAAGCCTGTTTTTGAACAACCCAGTCAAGATACCTCTGCGGAAATACCATCTACAGACACACCTTCTCCTACACCTGCCGAGACTAACACCTCTTCACAGTCATCTGCATCCTCCAGACAGCGCAATCGCAATCGGCGTTCCTCACAATCAGAATCCTCAACTCGCAACACTACAGAAGAATCGCAAGACCGCCAATCCCCAGAACAAACTCCATCATCTGCTACACCCAAAACATCTCCATCACCTTCTCTAGTAGAAAGACTGCGAGTTATCCGCGACTCTCGCCAAAAATCTCCTTCTCCATCCTCAGTCAATCAGCCAGCATCACCATCTTCTAGTAAAAGTTTTCCTTTACAAGATAAAATTTTTCCTTCACCGCAACCTACAAAAGAATCTAATTCTGTTGTTGTACCAGTATCGCCAGCAAATAGGGAATCACAGCGATCAAATTCCCCTGCTGTTGTAGTGCCAACACAGGAAGTGAACCAAAATTTTAACACTGAGGGTAAAGGTGAACAGAGACCACAAAACGAAGTTGAAGCAGATACAAATAATGTAGAAATGCCAGAATCTGTTGACATCTCCCCCTTTTAGAAAAAGGGGGATTCTAAACTGTTGTTGCTACGGGTTCTAAAAGAACCACTCCGCAACGTTTACGATATGATTTATCTAATCTGGTAAACAAATCAAATCGTTGTGGGAGTGTCAAGCTCCCTCTACCCACCTCGGCTAGTTTGATTCCTAGCTGTATGGCTACTTTTTTGATAATGTTGGCGGCTGCATTTTATGTCTTATTAAATTATAAATAACAACAACAACAGCGTAGCTGATATGAAGTTTTATCGCTACGCTGTTTTTACATATATATAAATTAATTATCTAAGTCTATAATGTAAACATCGATATTCAGAGTGAGTGAGGATGAAAGTCCAAAAGGGTATCCTCCCCGACACAGACCGTCCAGTTTGGATGGTGTTAGATGATGATTATTTACCTATTGAGCCAATTCAAAAATACCTACACTACCTGGATAGCTTAGGGCGCTCTCCAAACACTATTGGGACCTATGCTCACAACCTCAAGCTGTTCTGGGAGTTTCTGCGAGACTCAAAGCTAGATTGGCTCGAAATTGATTTGGAGCAGCTATCAAACTTTATCCACTGGTTGAGAAACCCTAATTCTGGAGTTTTATTTATTGAGCCACAAGTTTCCAAACGTTCTGAAAAGACTATTAATCACTGCCTAACAACTGTTTGTGGATTCTATGAGTTTCAAGAACGTATAGCAATAGCTAAAGGGATTGATTCTTATCGCTATCAATTGCAACCAGGGCGTAAGTACAAGTCTTTTTTACATCACATTAGCAAAGGTAAAGAGGTTAAAACCCGGTTATTAAAGATAAAAGAACCAAAGACATATCCCGGATGTTTAACACCTGAACAAGTCAATACATTAGTTGAAACTTGTAACACATTGCGGGACAAGTTTTTAATTAGGCTGCTATACGAAACAGGACTACGAATAGGTGAAGCATTAGGGTTAAGACATGAAGATATGGTTACTGGTAAAACCAATGAACTTCATGTTGTACCAAGGTTGGACAACGTTAATCATGTTAGAGCTAAGTCTGGGGTAGAAAGGACAGTTCATGTTAGTAAAGAACTCATGCAATGGTATTCAGCTTATTTAATTGATGAGTACCCAGAAGATGTTGACTGCGACTTTGTTTTTGTAGTCACAAAAGCTCCGGCTAAGGGTGAGGTTGGTACACCATTAACGTATAAAACTGTTGATAGCTTATTTAGAAGACTGTCTAAAAAGATAGGTTTTAAAGTTAATCCTCACCTATTAAGGCATACCCATGCAACAGAATTAATTCGTGCAGGGTGGGATATGTCATATGTACAAAAGCGATTAGGTCACGCTGACATACAGACAACGGTTAACACTTATATTCATCTTTCTAATGAAGACATGATTGAAGAATACAAAAAATACTTAGCACAACAGGAAGAATCAAAATGAAAAAAGAACCAGTTGTTCAAGACTCGTTATATTCTTCTGTAGAAATGCAAGTATTAAAGCAAAACAATCCTAATCCAGATGAAGAAATTAGAGAAATTAAATGTCCGCATTGTGGCAGTATAAAATACTGGTTAAATGGCACAATTTCAAACAAACAACATTACCGATGTAAAGATTGTAAACGTACATACACTCTGAACCCTTTTGGTAGAGATGATTTAAAACTTGATAACGTAAGCTGCCGATGGTGTAACAGTAAAAATTTTATTCGAGCAGGTATTAAAAAAGCAGGAAAACAAACATGCAAATGCAGAGACTGTAATAAAACATTTACAATTAACGCAGAAAGACCTGATATTCTAATTGCTCCGAAAAAGTTTGATTTTAACCACGATATTTGGACTACTGAACATCTAGGTTATGAGAAAGGAGTCCACTCTCATGACAAAATTAATTTTTCTTGTATTCAACAACCTTGGCTTAAATACTACTTGAAAAAATTCATTCTCTATCAGTCTAGTACTAGACTAGCCTTTAGTACTTTACGTAATAAAGTAGGTTAGATTAACATTTTTTCTAATTTTTTGGAAGAAATAAAATTTAACCAAGAATTTGAAGGTATTAATAGGAGTTTGGTGATACAGTTTTTTGCGTACTTAAAAACTAATAAATATTCTTATTCAATGCATACCCATTGTATATCGACCCTCAAAACTTTCTTTGAAACAGGAATTCTTAATCACTGGTTTAAGATTGAGCCTGCTTTAGTTAGACCTGAAGACTGGTTAAAGAAAACTAAAAGACTTCCTAGATTCATTCCAGAGGAAGTAATGACACAGCTTATTCAGCATTTAGATAATTTACCTGAATCTGTAATGCGAATGGTTCTAGTTAATATAGAATGTGGATTTAGAGTAGGGGAATTAATTAGACTAAAACTAGATTGTTTAAAATCTGATGGAAAGGGAGGTTGGCACATTCAATATCAAATGTACAAGATGAATAAAGAGCATACTAAACCTATCAGCAATGAGTTAGCTAAAGTTATTCAAGAACAACAAGCATATATAAAACAGTTATTTGGTAATGACTTCTCGTATTTATTTTGTGGTAGAACACGGGGATACACAAAAGGACAGTATAAAGGGGTATTTATTGGTGTAAAACAAATAATGTCTGCTCAAGCTTTTAGCAGACATCTAAATGCTTTAGCTCAAAGATTTCAAATCAAAGATAAATCTGGTAAGGTCTGGAATTTTCAAAGTCATCAGTTTAGGCATACTGTTGGCACTCGAATGATTAATGCTGGTGTTCCCCAACATATTATTCAGCGTTATTTAGGTCATGAGTCGCCAGAGATGACAATGGTATATGCTCACATTCATGATGACACCCTCAAAAAAGAAATTGAAAAATATCACGAATCAAAAGTAGTTAATTTCCAAGGTGAATCTGTTGAGCTAGACTCAACAATACTTTCTAGTAATGATGACTTGGAATGGTTCAAGAAGAATGTACAAGCCAGAGCATTAGAGCATGGTTACTGTGCTAGACCCAAACTATTAGGTGATTGTGATATTCCTGGTTTTGATGGTTGCTACAACTGCCCACATTGGAGGACTAATAAAAACTTCCTGCCCATTCTAAAAGATACCTTAGAGCGTACTAATAGCGTTTTAGAAAAAGCTCGGAACTGTGGTTGGCAACTGCAAGTTAATAAGAATACGCCGATCAAAGAAAACTTAGAGAAAGTCATTAAAACCTTGGAGGCAGACAATGACTAATAGGAAAATAGAAGCTTTACGCTCTAGCGCAGCACAGAAAGCTAAGGAGTCGGCAGAACGAGTAGAGAAAGCACTTGAGAGGATGATAAAACAGGGTCAAATAATCAGTTTTAAATCTGTCGCTCAAGCTGCTAACGTATCAACTGCTTACTTGTACAAGCAGGAAGATTTGAGGACTAGAATTGAAACCCTACGTGACCAGCAAAAGCAAAAACCTAAATCTAAACAACCTCCAGCAGCATCCGACAATTCTAAATCCGTTATTATTTCCACTTTAAGGGAAGAGAACAAGAAGTTACGAGCAGAAATAGAAGGACTTCGTAGAATCAATGAAGGGTTAGCTGGTAGGGTTTATCATCTACAAGGTGCTGATGATTTAGCAGAAAGGCTCAAGGCTGAAAATTCAGATTTAAAACAACAATTAGATGAATGTCGCCGCCATACCTCACCTCCGCCAACAAAAGATAATCCAAAAATAACCTCAATAGAAAAGAAGCGATCTAAAAAAACTGGTGGCAGTGACAAAATAAAATCTGAACTAGATGCATTAAAAATAAAAATGAATACAACCCTGTCAAAGCTAATAGAAGAGGTTCCAGAGGAAACGGTAATAAAAGCGATTGATGCACTCAAAGAAGCTTTATCTATCACTCAAGTACGCAATCCGGCAGGGTTTTTAGCAGAAGCTATCAGAAATACTTGGATACCCAATGAAAGGTATGAGGAGAAAGCAGAACTGGATATTTTTAAAGAATGGTTTCCAGTTGCTCAGTCTAAAAGATTAGTTGTAGCTTCAACAAAAATTGAAGGAGTGCTACACGTTTGTAGTCCTGAAGGTGAATGGATTCCTTTTGAAGAAATGGTTGCTAAGTATCCCTTAGAAGGATTACAGGAAATGACCTAGCTATCATTAGCTTTCTATAAATGTTTAGTTAAGTAGAGAAAATATTACAGTAAAATCACTACTTTTAATTTTTTCAGTGAAATTTCCGTTACCACAGAGGATAAGAGCAGTTATTTTTGATTTGATGTAAACATTTTAAAATAAATGACGCACTCATCAAATGCGTGGGATGACGCACTTTCCGAACTTGGTGATGGTGGTTTTATAGCTAATATTTTAGGCACTGCATACGATTCAACACGATTTAAGAAATACCGCCAGGATCTCATGTCTGATAAAAGTTGGGATAAAGAAAAAGCGGCTAATGAGATGATATTTCAAGCTGCCACAAAAATGACAGCACAGGGCGGAGGTTTAGGAATTTTTGGTGGTTTAGGTGCAGTAGCTGCTGGAGCAACAGATATCGCATCATTGATGTATCACCTTGTAGAAATGTGTGGTGTACTCGCAGAAATTTACGGTCTTGACACTAGTGATGATAGAGTGAAAGCTTTTTTATTTAGCTGGTGTTTCAGGAGATTCTAATCTTACTGATAAAGCTTTTGTACTTTTAGACATAGGAATGAATGCCACAGCTAGAGACATAGCTCTAAAACCTTTAGTCAAAACCTTACTAGTACCTATACTTAAAGCAATAGGAGTAAAAGTTGGTGTTAGGGGCGGAATTAAATTAGCAGAGTTAATTCCTATTGCAGGCGCAATTGTTGGTGGAGGAACCAATTGTTGGGTGGTAAATGATGTAGGACATAAGTTATTAAAAAAGGTAAAACAAATTAAAAGAAAATAATGATTGAGTATTTTTTAGAAAAGCTCAAACTTAAAAAGTGATAAACGCCATTCAAAATATTTACATTTAGTTCCCTTTACCTTTGTCAGGCGAAGGGTTCTTTTGTTTGGTGTTCTTTAATGGCATTAATCAAAATGGTTGCCGCTCGCCCTGGAAGGTGGTAGGTCAGTTGACTGGTACGCTAAGAACATTCCAGGTCTACCGGGGAACTATTATTCTGCCAGGGCGATTGTTGAAGAGATGATAGAGGAGTATGCTGAATGAACAACGTTGTAGAAAATGACAACAACGTAGAGTCTTTATCTAGGTAACGTTGTAGACGCTGTAAACGACATAAACTGGTATACGACTCCTATTTGATTTTTGAAAAAACTCAGTACACTTCCTGTTAAGAGTTCCCTGCCTTCACGAGTAAGTTCTCCAAATCAAATCGCATTGCTATATTAATAATATTTATTACACATAAAATTAGCGCGATCGCTACTGTACGTAAGCGAGTATGATGTATTTGAGTTTACCAGTTTAGATAAGTGAGTAGTTAGTTGTTAGTTTTTGGTTGTCTTTTGTCCCTTACTACTAACTACTAACCACTAACTACTAATCATTAAACAATTTCTGCCAAAGGTGCAGGCTGCCAAACTTCTCCATATTTATCCCGCAGAGTGTGCCAAGCCTCTACTTGCCCAGGTTCATATTCACCCGGCTTACCCCACTGTAAAAACAAACTTAAAGCTGACTCCTGTTTATCATCCAAAAACCGGATGGCATAGGTGGTAAAGTTACCTCGCTTTGCTTCACCCGTTTCAAATTTCACCTGAGTTATTTTGTCCATATTCAAGTGAAATTCAAAACCTTCCGTGTGCATATTTGCGTATTTACCTTTAGGCAATTCCGCATAAAACAGCTTTTCCACCTTACCGCGTGCTTCTAATACAGCAGCGCTGCTAGTCACAATCAAACGCAAAGTTCCTAAAGTTTCGCAAGCTTCCAAAAATTCTTTTAATGTTTTGGTCATTTGTCCTTTGTCCTTTGTCATTTGTCATTAGTTAGTAGTTAGTAGTTAGTAGTTGGTATTTTTACTACTAACTACTAACTCCCAACCACTAACCAATCACTATTTTTCATATTGTTCATATGCATTAACAATACGCTGAACTAGGGGATGGCGCACGACATCTTTTTGAGTGAATTCGCAAAAAGTAATTCCTTCAACGTGTTTTAAAATCTGTATGGCTACTGCTAATCCAGATTCTTGGTGTGATGCCAAATCAGTTTGGGTCATATCACCCGTTACTACCATGCGAGAATTGAAACCCAAGCGAGTTAAGACCATTTTCATCTGGGATGGTGTCGTATTTTGGGCTTCATCCACAATCACAAAAGCATTATTCAGCGTACGTCCCCGCATGTAAGCTAAAGGAGCAACTTCAATCACACCTCTTTCCATTAATGATGGTACTTTTTCTGGATCGATGAATTCATTAATGGCATCGTAGAGAGGACGAAGATAGGGATTAACTTTCTGTTGCAAGTCTCCAGGCAAAAAACCGAGTCTTTCTCCAGCTTCGACCGCAGGGCGAGTTAAAATCAGCTTTTCATATTGGTTGGCCAAGAGTGCCTGTACGGCTACAACTACCGCCAAGAAAGTTTTGCCAGTTCCAGCAGGCCCGACACAAAAAATCATGTCTTGCTTGCGTAGAGCTTGGATATACTGTTTTTGCCGAAAAGTTTTGGCGCGGACTTCTTCGCCTCGGCGAGTTTTGGCGAGGACATCTCGCTGCAAGTCTTGCAATTCATCTTCCCGATGAGTATCGAGGGCTTGGCGGGCTGTGAGAATATCAGCGCTAGAGACGATATTACCTTTGCTCCAGAGGTCTTCGAGCGATCGCACTAATCGACAAGCCAAGTCAATTTGTTTTACCGTACCGGAAATGTGTAATTCTTGTCCACGCAGTACTAGTGTAGCTCCTGTCTGCCTGGAGAGGATTTTAAGATTTTCTTCCCTTTGTCCTGCCAGAGCGATCGCGCTTGTGATATTCGGCAGTTCAATTTTCAAGGCATCTGCCATAGTGTTTGATGTAAAATTTTCCAGATAACCTCTGAGATAATAATTACGGATAAAAATGTAGAGGCGCGAGCAGCCTCTTAGATCGAAGCAAAGCTTACACGTCTCTACTTTGCTAGGTTTGTTTTACAACTGCTTTCAAACCCTGAGTTGCACACATAGCTTTGGTTAATTACTTTAACCAAAGATATTTTCCTCATTTAGAAGCGACCGCCTTTACGTACGGTTTCCGCTTTGCGCTTGCGGCGCAGACTGGGTTTCTCATATCTTTCCCGGCGCTTGACTTCGGATAAAATCCCAGCTTTTTGAATTTTCTTTTTAAAACGTCTTAGTGCCGAGTCAATAGACTCATTTTCACCCAAACGGACTTCAGCCACTCCCTAGTTTCACCTCCTTACAGAGATTATCTGAGTCAAGTGAAGTACCCACAACCATACCCGTAAGGGTTGGTTGGGGCTTCCAGCTTCAACCGCTCTGCCTTCTGTGGAAGTCCGTACCGAGTACGGTGGAAGGTCTTACAAAGCGTCCACTGGCAGTCGCGCGTCTTCCACAGGCAGATATTGATTTCTGTTCGTGCCGCTTGGCTTTCGCGGACTGTGATTGTAGTAACAACCGAATAATACCCCGTCTAGCAAGGAGAAGACAATGACGCTATTAGTTGAAGATTGGATTGACAGGCTGCCAAGTTCAGCGGTTGACAACTCCTCAAACACCCCTTGAAAGGGGTATTTTCGTCGTCGTCCGGCGTCTCTCCCCACCTAACATTTGTATAGCTAGGGACTTATGCCGATTTTGTTAAACCTAGCGTGAACGGGATTTAACAACAGGGCGGCTTCCGTTACCGCGTCGTTCTTTTGGTTTGGGCGGCGGCAATCGCTCCTCTCCCTCTTCGTCAAAAGAAACACCGTCCCGACCAACACCATTACTGCCGTAGATATCTAAGTATACTGAGTGACCAGCAGCATCAGCAGCAGCAGCAATGACTGTGCGAATCGCCTGGATGTTGCGTCCTCCCCGACCAAACACTTTCCCTTTATCTGTGCTATCAAAAGCGATGCGAATCCAAACCCGCTTGTGGGTGTGATACATTTCACAATCGACGCTCAAGGACTGTGGCGATTCTAAAAACGGTTGGATCAAGAACCGTACTAGCCCAACGTAGTCAGGACTTACTGCTGGGGATTTTGTTCCGAGCTTAGGAAGCGGCTTTTGCACTGACCTGTTCAAAGACATTTTCTTTTTCTAAAATGCGACGCACGGTGTCAGTTGGTTGAGCACCTTGCTGTAGTCGCTTGACGATGCCGGGAACATCCAGTCGCACTTCATCAGTTCTGGGATTGTAAAATCCTAGTTCCTCCAGGGGACGACCATCGCGGCGAGCGAGGCTGTTGATAGCGACTATGCGATAACTCGCTTCCCGCTTTTTACCGTATCGCTTCAAGCGCAATTTAATCATGGTTTAGAGACTATTCTCCTATTGTTAGCAACGAGTTTGCAGCTAGTTAATGCGGAAGCCACCTTTACTTGGTGCTTCTGAAGGGACAATCGCGACGGCATTATGCCAAGTCAAGTAACTGTCCCTGAGTTTGTGTCAGATCTTCTTGATCAAGAGGATCGCAACTTGCAATGCTAAAATGCTAATTTTAGCACTTACACAGGCTGAACTGCTATTGGTCAATAGTCATTTGTCCTTTGTCATTAGTCATTGGTCAAAAACTAATGACCAATGACTAATGACAAAGGACCAATGACTATAAAGTACCGAAACCTTTCTTCTTTTTGTCCTTCTTGGGCTTCTTTTTTGCACCGGTGCCGCCACTATAACCCCTCCATCCAGGAGGAGCGGGACGATTTCCTGCTGCTGCGTAGGGGCTACCCATACCACCACCAAACATTCCCGGCATCCCAGGAAAGCTACCTTGACCCATTTGCTGCATAAGAGTACGCATTTTTTGGAAGTCACTTACCAGTTTACTGACATCCGCCTCTTTGTAACCGCTCCCAGTAGCAATCCGCCGTCGCCGACTGGGCGAACTAGCCAATAAATCTGGATTTTTGCGTTCTGCTGGAGTCATGGAATTAATCATCGCTTCGCAGCGCTTGAGCTGGGTTTCGCCTTGCTGCAACTGGTCATTCGTGAGCTTGTTCATCCCTGGAATCATCTTGATGATGCCTCCTAGGGAACCCATGTTTTTCAACAAGCGTAGCTGCTTGAGAAAGTCGGTGAAGTCGAACTTCGCCGTCAAGATTTTCTCTTGCATTTTCTCGGCATCAGCCAAGTCAATTTCTTCCTGGGCTTTTTCTACTAAGGTAAGGACATCGCCCATACCCAAAATTCGCGATGCCATGCGATCGGGATAAAACGGTTGCAGGGCTTCAACTTTCTCGCCAACACCAACAAACTTAATCGGCGCTCCCGAAATCCGTCGCACTGACAGTGCTGCCCCTCCACGGCTATCACCGTCCAGTTTGGTGAGAATTGCACCAGTAATACCAATCTGTTCGTGGAAGGTACGGGTAAGATTTGCTGCTTCTTGACCAGTCATCGCGTCCACCACCAAGAGAGTTTCGTGGGGTTGGACGGCTTCTTTGATGCGGGCTAACTCCGCCATCATCTCTGCGTCGATTTGCAGGCGACCGGCAGTGTCAATAATTACAGTGTCAACACCTTCTGCTCTGCCGCGCTCTACACCCTGTCGCGTAATTTCCACCGGATCGGCATCGCTTCCCATTTCAAAAACTGGTACCTCGATTTGCTTACCCAGTGTTACGAGTTGCTCAATAGCTGCTGGGCGATATACGTCTGTTGCCACCATCAAGCAGCTGCGTTCTAATTTCCGTAAATGTAAAGCCAACTTAGCAGTAGCAGTGGTTTTTCCTGTCCCCTGCAAACCTGCCATTAACACAATCGTGGGTTGATCTTGGGCTTGCGCTAGGGGTACATTAGTTTCCCCCATGACCTGCACCAACTCATCGTAAACAATTTTGATGAACTGTTGGTCAGGACGTACGCCAGCGATTACCTCGGCTCCTTGTGCCTTAGTTTCAATTTCGCTAATAAATTCTTTGACTACCTGGAGGTTTGCATCTGCTTCCAACAGGGCACGGCGGACTTCCCGCAAAGCATCTTGAATATTGGATTGGGAAATTTTATCCTGTCCCCGCAGTTTTTTCCAGGCAGCTTCTAAACGGTCAGCAAGTGCATCGAACATAGATAATTAATTTGGTTACAGGTGATTAGCTAGCGAAAATGTCATCAGACACGTATATATGTAGACGCCCTTAGGGCAACTTCTCGTAACAGATGAGAATTTTGGCAGAATATAAAGGCGTTATTTACCAGCTTAGTAGTTTTTATCCCGACTGTTGCGACGGGATAACTACGTGCCGCAATGGCGATTACCGTCTTTGACTAGCTGAATATAGATTTTTGAATATTTCTGAAAAAAGCAAGTTTATGTATACAATCCTTTCTCGCAGTTGGCCATTTTATCTATAAAATATCAAAAACTCACTGAAAAGCACTGGTTTTTGAATGTATACTTAGCTACCATTTCATAGAGATTAATTATTGTGTGCTCATATTGAGGATGTCTGAGAAGTATAATATCCTGCCTTGCCCACCTTTTTAAGGGGGGAAACCTTCTCAAAAGTCCCCCTTTTTAAGGGGAATTTAGGGGTATCTCCAACGCAATAGTGTTTTATCAACAACTTTTCAGACATCCTCATAAAATTATTAAATGTATCATGTAAATCTAGATTATACTCTACTTGAAACTGGAAAAAGATCTTTATCCCTAACAATTCTATTTTAGCCTTTATTGATTAGTATTAGCTAGAAATAACCCTAGAGATTTTAAAGCTATCTACTCGATTTTATTTGAAAAATTTTAGCTACAATCAATAAATAATAAAAGTATTATATTTCCTGTCTAAAATAAAGGCGGAAATTGACTTTTATGTGATTATTTATTTAAGCGATAATATAGCTAGAAAATAATATGAATAAAATGAAATTGTGTAATATTAATCCAATATTTTAATCTATCCTAAGTCATTTTACCAAGCAGCAAAGGTATATAACTATATTTAGTTTCAGTAAAATATGCAAAAATTAGTTATTTATAATACATAATTGAATAGTTTAAGAAAATTTTGCCTATTGACATCTGGAAGATTCCAGGTACATTGGTAAAAAATAATACTATATTATCAGGGACGTAAGTCTACCTCTTCATTTTTGATAACTTAGGGAATTTCCGAGTCAACAGGCTCGCCCTAACTATTTTTGAATCGAGTAATTGATTAGCAAAAGCTTCTCTATTTTTTTGATGTTTACTTGGAACATCAAGCTTATGTTGTGCAACTTGATACCTGCTTAAGTATATATAGTTAAGTTTTAACTTCTATACTTGGGCTGATCTTTGCAGTTCGCATAACAGATCGCTTTTGGATTGATCTTAGTAGAGTTTTAGGAAGGGCAATGGAGGATTTGTGCATGACTGTAGCCAACCGTAAAAAGATTGATTTCTGTGAAGAAGCCAAGGTAAGACTGATTTCATCATTAGGGCAAATGGCTTTGGTTGGCTTAGTTCTTATAGTTATCCTACTGCTGACTAATGTCAAACCGTCAGCATTGGTGCTGGGTTTGAGTTTTTGCTTAGCAATTGTATTCGTCGTTTGGAATCAACAGAAGTGGTTAAAAAATGAGTCTCAAGAGCGATCGACTTCTCTTGCTCACAATTTATCACCCGATCCGCTCCTTAAAAATGGCAATCTGAGGAATGCAGAAATTAACAAAGCAAAAAAAATTGATGTGAGCAGGAGTATTCTTCAAAAAGTTCTCAATCAGAGAGTAGGAGAGCAAGGCTTGAGCAATATCAGCTTAATTCTTGCTGAGTTAAGCGGTGCCCAGCTAATGGGTGCTAATCTCGGCAGTGTCTACCTCAATGGTGCTAACCTCAGTAATGCCAACCTCAGCGATGCCAACCTTAGCGATGCCAACCTTAGTGATGCCAATCTCAGCAATGCCCTACTTTGGAATACTCAGTTAGTAGGTGCTAATCTCAGCAGTACCCAGTTAGTAGGTGCTAATCTCAGCAATGCAAATCTTCAAGATGTCAACCTAAGTAGTGCCAACTTGAGCAAGGCTCAGCTAGTGGGTGTTAATCTCAACAGTGCTAACCTTAGTGATGCCCAGTTAATAAATGCAAATCTTACTAGTGCAAATCTCAGTAGTGTTTATCTATGGAATGCCAACTTGAGCAATGCCCAACTGGCGAATACTAATTTTAGCTGTGCTTATATGAGCTGTGCTAAGTTAAGCGATGCTTATCTTAGCTGTGCAATTCTCAAGAATGCTCAACTGAGTAATGCCAAGTTGAAGAATGCAAACTTGAAGAATGCCAATTTAAATAATACTCAGCTAGTTGGCGTAAACCTGAATAATGCCAATCTTAGCGATGCTAATTTGGAAGGTGCTAACTTAGAGGGTGCCAACTTGAGTGGAGCTAATCTGAGTGGAGCTAATTTGAGGTGTGTCAAAATTAATCAGGCAACAAAACTAGATAGCAAATGGCTTTTAGTTTGGAAAATTTTAAATCAGAAACATAAGAGTCAAGAATTGAGAAATGCAGATTTTGAAAATGCTAATCTTCAAGATGCTGACCTTAGAAATGCTGATTTGAGTGGTGTAAATTTCAAAGGAGCAAAAGTGGAGAATGCTCTATTTGGCTGGAATCAAGGACTTTCTGCGGAGATGGAGTTGGAGTTAAAGCTACGAGGGGCAATATTTGAGGATGAGTAGGGCGATCGCTTTTTTGTGGATAATGACTAAAGTTTCAACTGATTAAGCTCATTCGACATCTAGAAGGAATTGGGATTTCGTGTTATTTAACCCATTAGTTCTTTGTCAAAAGTTTCTACGAATGATCAAAGACTAATAACTAATGAGGATAGTTAGACAAGCAAATTTTATAAAATTAAACTACAGGTATAAACTCCTGTAAAAGTGGTTTTCTGCATAGTACACAAATGTATACCGATCAATCATTTGTATGCATCTGTGGTTGCAAATAACCTCAGCCTTACTGTTGCAAAAGTTTATTATTGCTATGACTAGCAGCACTCTCATTCAACCAGAAGAAATCATCCACTTATCAGGTATCAGTTGGCAAACTTATGAAGCTTTGTTAAACGAACTCAGTACAAATCGACGCCTACGGCTTACTTACAATCATGGCAATCTAGAAATTATGGTTCCCTCACCCGAACATGAACGTTATAAAGAAATACTGGGTCGATTTGTCGAAACTCTAGCTGAAGAACTAGAAGTTAGAATTGACCCCCTGGGTTCAACTACTTTTAAACGTTCAGAACTTAGTGGAGCAGAACCAGACAAATGTTTTTATATTAGGAACCTCAATGCAGTTAAAGGTAAAAAAAGAATAGACTTACAACAAGACCCACCGCCAGATTTAGTAGTCGAAATTGATATTACCAGCAGTTCTAAAGACCGCTTGGAAGTCTATGCCAATATAGGTGTACCGGAAATCTGGCGATATGATGGCAACTCTTTCAGTATTAATATTCTACAAAATCAAAAATATATAATAGTTGAAAATAGTTTGGCATTTCCTAGTTTGCCTATTCAGGAAATTTCGCGGTTTTTAAAACAGGTAGGTGAGAAAGACTACTTGGATTTAGTAAAGGAATTTCGCAACTGGGTTAAAAGTCAAACTCAGAAAAATTGTTAGTAGTTAGTGGTTAGTGGTTAGTAGATAGTAGATAGTAGTTAACCATTAACCAATTCCTCTACAGCACTAGCATCAGTGGGTAAGGCTGCTGTTAAAACTTCGCTACCTTCTTCTGTTACTAAAACATCATCTTCAATACGAATACCACGTACATCGCCAAACTGAGATAGGCGCTCCCAATTGACTGTGTACTGATATCTTGAACGCAATTTCACATCATTTAAAATTGCTGGTACTTGGTAAAAACCAGGCTCAATTGTTACTAACATTCCTGTCCGCAAGGGACGATTTAAACGTAAATAGCTCAAGCCAAAGCGATCGCTCCTTTTGCGTCCCTGTTCATATCCGGCTAAGTCTCCCAAATCTTCCATATCATGCACATCCAAGCCTAGCAGATGACCAATGCCATGAGGGAAAAACAGCGAATGGACATCCCTTTCTACCAAATCTTCAGCGTTTCCTCGCAAAATGCCTAAATCCACCAAGCCCTCAGCCATAACTGTACACGCCAATAGATGAATATCCCGATACTCAACACCAGGATGTATCTTAGCAATGCAAGCATCATGAGCAGCCAGCACTACATCATAAATATCCCGCTGGGTAGATGAAAACTTACCATTAACAGGCCAAGTGCGAGTAACATCCGCCGCCCAACCCATCTCTGTTTCTGCGCCGACATCGGCAAGCAGTAAGTCGCCTGGTTGCAGAGAGTGGTGATACTGCTCGTTATGCAGAACTTCGCCGTGAACGGTAACAATGCTGTTGTAGGAAGTGGTCATATTGTGGGCAATGATGACTTTTTCCATTGCCGCACGTACTTCTGCCTCTATCTTGGCATTGGGTGTTGCTACCATACCAGCTTTGTGTACCTCGACAGTAACAGCAGCAGCTTTTCGCAATTCGGCTAATGCTCCTTCATCGTGGGTGAGGCGCAACTCGACAATTGCTTTGGCTAATTCTAAATCGATTCCTTGAGGCTGATTTTGCGGTAATACCCATCTATTCAATAGTTGTGACTGTTGCGTCCAAGTGGCTGGATCTTGGACGGCAATTGTTGCTACTCCTTCTAGTTGTGACTCTAATTTTGCCCTTGGGTAAGCAGCGTCTGCTCCAATTTGCGCGGCAATTTCTTCACGCTTTGGCATTTCGCCATGCCAGAGAGCGCTACTAGGTGCGGGATCATCCATGAATAATTCCAGCTTGCCTGCTTCTAAGCGAATTGCTGCATTTGGTAAAGGTAGTCCGGCAAAGTATAAGAAATGACTGCTAGCACGGTAGGGAAAGAGATTCGCCGGAAAGTTGCGCGGACAACTATTTCCTGACCAAAGAATTGCAGGAAAATCTATCAATTGGGCTAGCCGTTGCCGTCGCTGGCGTAGGGTATCGATGAGAGTATTAGAAATGCTTTGTATTTGCATGATTGGTAAAGAATGAACAATTATACTTCTTATTTCAAACTTATGCCTAATGTGAATTAACTCTCGGTCGGTAATGAGTAATAGGTAATGGGTAATGAGGAATAAAACTACCAGTTACCAATTACCTATTACCAATCACTAATAACCAAACATGATTTTTCTCAACCGTTTTAATTCAGATTCAGATGTGACTTTAGCTTTCAGTTAATCTTTATCGTCGTCCTCATCTTCACTGTCTTCCCGCTGATCCCTGTAGCTACCTTCGTTTTCATCATCGTCAGATTGCTCTTGTTGTTCTTGGCGTTCTTCTGCTGGGTTTCCGAAGCCAAAGTTGCAACTGACTAATCCCCCTGAAAATATTACTAAGCTAGCCGCAGTAAGAATGCCCCCAATGTTTTTTTTCTTTAAGCTTTCGTTTTTGCGGAACATTGACCCTACCTTTTGAAGATAAAATTGCTTATTTATAAGGTAATGTGAGTGGAAATCTGAACTGTATATTTCCAGAATAATTTAAAGAAATGTAAATATTCGTCTTTATTGCGTAAATATCTCCAGTGCCTCCGATAAGTATACAAAGCTTTGATTGGGTGGCTCTACTTCCAGGTATTTGTCATGTGTTTGACCATGCATTTTTTGTCTGGAGATTTTCCTTTTGACTGCATTTAGCAATACCCCACTTAATAAGTTAATAAGTGAGCGATCGCCAATTGCAAACATCATGCCGGTTTCAACTAAAATCTACCCAAGGATAGATGAAGAATTAAGCCAAGCAATTAAAAACAGAGTCAGCTATGTCGATTCATAGTTAGTAGCAGTATTGTCCATCAACGCTATTAACACAACCCAAAAATTCCACCAGCAAAGCTTTTAAAAAGCTGGTCTTTGACTTTGTGATAGTTCTCTATTGATTCCTGAATTTAACAAAATTTAGAAGGCAAGTATAGATATGAATACAAAAACATATCTACCCGGTTTAAAGACTGCTTTAGAATTCCCGCTAGTAGAGGCGTTATTTGGCAGACGTGCTCGTCGCTTCTCTCTTGGTGCTGCGATTCCGGATGGGCCACTGGCGTTTACATCTCGCCATCAGCCTTTACCGCTTTCAGAACTAGAGCAAATGATGGTTCTGACCGCAGCAGCGGGTAATACTGGATGGCACTACATGATTACACGCCATGCTAGATACGCCCCGCACCTGTCGAACTACTCTGCTGCGGCTGGAGGGCGTACCTTTCCTTCAGCCGCAGGTTTCCATACCAGTGAAATATTTTTTACCAATGACGATGGCGTCTATTTCTTTGCGACCCGCGATGCACGCGCTTTGGTAGAGCGACAAGCAGACGAAGACATCAATCTAGATGCTCTCTTGGAAGCCCATCGCCAACGAATTCGCAAGCTGACTGACACTCGCTTGCACATTCCACCTGCTGAACCCTACATGGAAGGACACAACACTTGGTGTGTTAATCGTCCAGGAAGTCTGCTGATTATTCCCGTAGGCGACATTGCTCAGCATATGATTGCTAACCTCTGCTTCTTGGTGCAGAACGGCTATTGCATTTATGACGATGTGAATCGAGAGCAGATTCCAGGACTGGAAAAATTTAAACACTTGGTGAATTTAGACGAACCCTTCCCCATGACCTTCATCGATCAGTATTCCTTGACGGAATGCACTGCTGAGCTTTCGACTTGTTGCTATGCAGGTATGCTGATGCTGCAAGCAATGGGGCTGGGTGGTTGGATGTTCGATGGTATGGATCGCCACGTTGTATTGGGTGCAAGTGGCGATCCAGATGTACCGGGTTTAGGTTTCCGCTACGACACCGACGAACGTTGGGCACTCCCCAACCCGACTGGTTTACCTGGAGTATTCGAGGCTTTTTGCCCGCCCCACTATCCCGACATGCGTGCAGCTGTGGAAGCCTTTGCCAAGCGGAAGTTCGGGCCAGGTGGACCATTCCACCCCGACACCCCCGGGCCTTGGAAAGAAACTGCTAAGGTACGCACAAGTGCAGAGGTTCATAGTGAAGAGTTTAAGGAGTGTGTTGCTCTGATGGCACAGTACATATACGACCGTTTCGGTAAATTCCCGGGCACAGTGCCCAGTGTGTTTATTCTGACTTATCTCCAGGCTCATCACTTAGATTTAGAGTTCTACGACCATCACTTCCAACCAGGAGCTTATCTAAAGACTCACGCTCAACACATGGCGAATTGGCATTCAACTGACGAGATGTAGAGTAGCTAAGGAGGAAAATTATGGTTAACCAGCATGTTACGACCATTACAGGTGAAGAAAGCGTTCTTGAGCAAGCAGCAGTGGAAGCATTTAAGGCCAGCCTGCGCGGTGAATTGCTCAGTTCCGGTGATGCAGGCTATGACAACGCCCGCAAAGTCTACAATGGGATGATTGACCGACACCCCCGCCTGATTGCCCGTTGTACCGACGTGGCGGATGTCATCAATGCTGTGAATTTTGCCCGTGAAAACAACCTACTCCTTGCAGTTCGAGGCGGCGGTCATAATGGTGCAGGTCTGGGGATTTGCGATGACGGCTTGGTCATCGACCTCTCCCGCATGAAGGGCATTCGCGTTGACCCTGTAGCGCGTACAGTGCGAGTCGAAGGCGGCTGCACCTTGGGGGATGTGGATCATGCAACCCATGCATTTGGTCTGGCTATACCTAGTGGAATTAACTCTACTACCGGTGTTGCTGGACTGACCTTGGGTGGCGGACACGGCTATCTGACTCGCAAGTATGGCTTAACTATTGACAATTTGCTTGAAGCAGATGTAGTGCTGGCAGACGGTCGTTTCGTTACTGCCAATGCAAACGAGAACGAGGATCTGATTTGGGCGATTCGTGGCGGTGGCGGTAACTTCGGCATCGTCACTTCTTTTCTGTTCAAGGCACACCCCGTTAGCACAGTTTATGCCGGGCCGACGCTGTGGCATTTGGATCGAGCAACCGAAGTAATGCGGTGGTATAGGGAGTTCAGCATTAATGTGCAGGAAGACATGTATGGTTTCTTTGCCTTCCTGAAAGTGCCACCCGGACCGCCATTCCCGGAGCACCTGCATACTAAAACAATGTGCGGTGTTATTTGGTGCTACACCGGAGCATTGGAGAAAGTAGAGGAAGCGTTCCGACCGATCCGCGATTTTGCTACTCCAGCTTTTGAACACATTGGCCCAATGCCCTATCCTGCTTTGCAGAGTATGTTCGATTCCCTATACCCGGCAGGGTTGCAGTGGTACTGGAAGGGCGATTTTGTGAAGCAGTTGAGTGACGAGGCGATCGCACTACACGTAAAATATGGTTCGCAACTGCCAAGCTTGCTGTCAACCATGCATCTGTATCCGATTGACGGCGCAGCCAACCGAGTTGGCAATAAAGATACGGCTTTCAGCTTCCGTGAGGCGAAGTGGTCAATGGTCATGGCTGGCATCGATCCAGATCCGGCAAACGCTGAAAAGATTACGACCTGGGCAAAGGAATATTGGAACGCATTGCATCCCTATACCTGTGGCGGTGCGTACGTGAATTTCATGATGGAGGAGGGTCAAGAGCGCGTCCAGGCCACCTATCGCGACAATTACGAGCGTCTGGTTGCGATCAAGAATAAATACGATCCAACCAACCTGTTCCGCGTCAATCAAAACATCAAGCCAGTCACACCTTAGACCCCTTGCAAAAGTAATTTTTGCACTTTTGGAACAGATACGTATATCGCGCAAAATAGCAAAATATTATATACAAGTTTGCTGCGTATCTTCCTGTATCGCTTGAAAGATACAAAGGGCTGATTAGTTCTGCTGAGTATCAAGTCAATATCTTCACGAATTTGACTGAGGAACAGAGGAGGTGATGATTATGCCCTATGCCAATAACCAAGGAATCCGTATTCACTACCAAGTGCAAGGAGACGGCCCACCACTAGTCCTCCATCACGGGATAACTCAAAGCTGGGAGGATTGGCAAGAAAAGAGCTACACTAAAGCCCTCAGCCGCGACTATCAACTCATCTTGCTTGATGCACGTGGACACGGCGCCAGCGATAAGCCTCACGACCCCGCAGCTTATGCCTTGCCCTTAAGAGTTACAGATGTAACTGCGGTTTTAGACGATCTGAATATTCGTCAAGCCCACTTTTTTGGTTACTCAATGGGCGGATGGATAGGGTTTGGTATGGCTAAATATGCTCCAGAACGCTTGCACAGCCTAATTATCGGTGGTGCTCATCCCTATGAAGAAAGTATGCAGCCTTTCCGAGAGCCAATGAGCAAGGGGATGGAGGGTTTAGTCAGTTTTGCTGAGGCTATGTTCGGACAGTGGCTGACCCCTGCGGGTAAGACGCGGTTGATATCTAACGATTTACAGGCTTTGATAGCGCTTGCCCAGGATAGACCCTCCATTGAAGATGTTTTGCCAACCATGACAATGCCGTGTTTGCTGTTTTCCGGTGATGCAGACTTCAGGTATGCCGAGATTCAGGAGTGTGCCAAACATATGCCTAACGTGACATTCGTTTCCTTACCTGAATGCGATCATTTTGCGGCGATGGCGAAAAGCGATTTGGTGCTTCCCCACATCACGAAATTTTTACAAGCGGTGAGTCAGAGTTAGAGCTTTGTTTTCTTATTGACATCCTCTCCCGCTACACCCTATCGTTATCTAAACAACAAATCGGACACCCCTCTCCCAACTTGGGAGAGGCAGATCCGATTGCTAATCAAACGGATTGGTCTGACATGGAGAAAGTTTTTGCTCTTATTACTTGGGTTTTTGCCGGATAAAGAAAACCAAATTCCTAATTTTGGATAAAGTCGAGCTTAATATTGACTAATTACTATCCAAGTAACACGGGAGGTTGAGAACCCCTACCTTTTAAGGAGGGATTATATCTTATTAAATTTTAAATAACAACAACAACAACAGCGTAGCTGATAT
The DNA here is from genome assembly GCF_000517105.1 of Fischerella sp. PCC 9605. Classification (GTDB taxonomy): domain Bacteria; phylum Cyanobacteriota; class Cyanobacteriia; order Cyanobacteriales; family Nostocaceae; genus PCC9605. The sequence continues at coordinate 385,070 of NZ_KI912154.1, forward strand.
TAAGTTTTATCACTACGTTGTTTTTATGTACAAGAACAATAGTAATCTAAGTCTATAACGTAAATAGCGATATTAA